>CAYZLE010000228.1:0-2555 GCA_964479305.1 uncultured Gammaproteobacteria bacterium
GGTTTTGGTTTTTAGATGCCCTAGCAGACCGCTACAATGTTCGCTTTAAAAGCGACAAAAAACTATTTGGCGATACAGCAACTATACAATACCAAAACCAAGATATTCGTTTACTCAAGCCCACTACATTTATGAATGCCAGTGGTCAAAGCGTATCGGCTGCGGCTAAATATTTTAAAATAGATGTACAAAATATTTTAATCGCCCACGACGAACTTGATATACCTGCAGGCAGTATTAAATTAAAATTTGGTGGTGGTCACGGTGGGCATAATGGCCTTCGAGACATGAAAGCACTAACAAGTAATGAATACTGGCGTCTGCGTATTGGAATAGGCCACCCTGGTGATAAATCACAAGTACATTCACATGTGCTGAAAAACCCGGGCAAAGCTGAACGCCAAGCAATAGATCATGCTCTAAGCTACGTTGATGACGTGCTAGACAACATATTACAAGGTGACATGGAAAAAGCCATGCACCACTTACATACCAATACTTAAGAGAAAACATTATGGGTTTTAAATGTGGCATTGTTGGCTTACCAAACGTAGGTAAATCTACATTATTTAATGCGTTAACAAAGGCAGAAATTGCTGCTGAAAACTACCCGTTTTGTACTATCGACCCAAACGTAGGTATCGTGCCTATGCCTGACAAGCGTTTAGATGCTTTGGCAGAAATTGTGAGTCCTCAAAAAATTATACCAACCACAATGGAATTTGTTGACATTGCTGGTTTGGTAAAAGGTGCTTCAGAAGGTGAAGGTTTAGGTAACCAGTTTCTAGGTAACATCCGTGAAACAGATGCCATTGCGCATGTAGTGCGTTGCTTCGAAAGCGACGACGTAATTCACGTTTCAGGGCAAGTTGACCCAATAGATGATATTGAAACTATCAATACAGAACTACTTTTGTCAGATTTAGAAACATTAGCTCGCAGCACCGAGCGTGCTAAAAAATTCTCTAAGTCTGGCGACAAAGAAATTAAAGATCGTCTAGTATTTTTGGAAGGCCTATTAGCTCACGTGGAAGACAGTAAGCCAGTACGTACTTACGACACACCAGAAGAGCATATTCAAACACTAAAAGAGCTAGGCATGATTACAGCCAAGCCTGTTATGTATATTGCTAACGTAACTGATGACGGTTTTGAAAATAACCCTTTGCTAGATAAAGTTAGTGAATACGCTAAAAATGAAGGTGCGCAAGTTGTACCTGTATGCGCAGCTATTGAAGCTGAAATTGCTTTACTTGATGATGAAGACAAAGAAGAATTTTTGGCTGACTTAGGCCAAGATGAACCGGGTTTAAATCGTGTTATTCGTTCAGGCTACGATTTACTAGGCTTACAAACCTATTTTACAGCAGGCGTTACCGAAGTACGCGCATGGACAGTTAAAGTGGGTGCAACAGCACCTCAAGCCGCAGGTGTAATTCACACAGACTTTGAAAAAGGTTTTATTAGAGCTGAAACAGTTGGCTTTGATGACTACATTGCTTGCAAGGGCGAAGCTGGTGCTAAAGATGCGGGTAAATGGCGTTTAGAAGGTAAAGATTACATTATGGCCGAAGGTGATGTTGTTCATTTCCGCTTTAATGTCTAAAAGTTAAAAAAAATTCCAGTTGGTCGCATAATTCGCTGGAAATAACGAAGAAAAGTCGTTATTATTGCGCCCCTCGCAAAACACAGCTTTTGCGAAATTCAAATCGTGGCTACGTAGCTCAGTTGGTTAGAGCACAGCATTCATAATGCTGGGGTCGGTGGTTCAAGTCCACTCGTAGCTACCATCTTTATTTTTGTTCTATTTAAAAAACTTAAGCTTTTAGTATTGCTCAGTCGCTCGCTCTTCTGTCGTTTGCTCTTCTGTCGCCTGTTCTTCTGTTGTATTTTCTTTTATTTGAATCTGCTGATTCAGTATTGTTGTCATCAGTGCTTTCATTGACAACTTGGCCACGGTACATTTTTGTTTTGCGCGTAACGGCTGATTTTTGAAAGCTAGGGGCAGTGTCAAGGTTGGAGTTTCCGAAGCCTATGAGTTGTAAGAAATCTCTGTATGATTTGCGAATTTCGCTTGAATCAAGGTTTTTAACTTCGTGATGGAGGTTCGTGATAATGTGAGGGTCACTAATTTTGAGTATGATTCCATACTCCTGCTTGATTTGTCTAATCAGCTTAGATAATTCAAATACTTGATCGGCACTTAATTCTTCATTAGTTAACATTTCGGTCTCCTCGCTCAGATAATAGCATAGCTACGGCAAGGGCTATTAACTTGGCCTAGCAAGTTAACACTTGTTTACATAATGCTTTGCTTTATGGGGAGGCTGCAAGGAGAGCTGTATTATTCGACTATTTGCCCTCTGTACATTTTTTTCTTAGTTGGTTTCGCTGGCGCTTCAGTTTCAAGGTCAGGCACATAGTCGTCGTCAGCTTCCTGTAATACTTGGCCGCGATACATTCTTTGGTTTTTGGGTTTACTACTTTGAGGCTTACTTGGAGAGACTTTAGTTTTTGTTTTGCTGGTTTTATTGGTTCCAAGGCCCATTGACTGT
>CAYZLE010000229.1:0-2529 GCA_964479305.1 uncultured Gammaproteobacteria bacterium
TTATGCAAGACTTCTTCGCGCCGCATATTGGCCTGGCGCTAACAACCGTGCTCGCGGCATGGGTGCAGGCATTCTTGTTGTGTCGCTACCTAAACAAGGGCGGCTTCTACCAAAGCCAGTCTTCGTGGTTGTCGTACTTATCTAAAGTCGGCATTGCAGTCTTGCTGATGACTCTAGCGATATACGCCTTACTACAGTATTGGCCTTTTGTTGCTGATGCTCAATTTTATATGCGTGGCTTGCAAGCCGGCGCTTATGTACTAACAGGCATAGCTGTATATTTTGCGACTTTGTTTGCTCTAGGCGTGAATTTTAAAGCGATGATTAAACAACACTAAATGAAATTTATTCGCTTACATAAACAAGAGTTATTTTCCGAGGGCTGTGTATTAACCTGGGGTAGTTTCGACGGTGTGCACTTAGGCCATCAAAGTGTTTTGAGCGAAGTTAAAGAACATGCGGCGAAATTACAGCTGCCGAGTGTAGTGCTTATAACCGAACCTTTGGCTAAAGAGTATTTTGCGCTGCAAAACCCTGACAATGCTAGTCATAATATTCCTGCAAGGCTTACCGGCTTTAGAGAACGAGTAGAATTGCTGGCGCAGCAAAATATAGACTATTTAGTCTGTTTGCCTTTTAACGCAAACTTGGCAAACACTTCAGCAGAAGATTATGTAGAACAAATTTTGCTAAAACAGCTTAATGTTAAACATGTTGTTTTGGGTGACGATACGCGCTTTGGTGCAAAGCGAAAAGGCGATGTAAACTTGCTTAAGTCTATGTCGACAAAACATGGTTTTGCGGTGAGTGATATTGCCACGCAACAGCAAGACGCTTCACGTATTAGTAGTACTCGCATTAGAGAGTTGCTGCAAGCAGGCAAAATGGCCGAGGCCTCAGCCTTGTTAGGGCATGAGTATTACATTGCGGGCCGCGTTGTTCATGGTGAAAAACGTGGTCGTCAGCTGGGTTTTCCAACCGCTAATTTCAACATTAAACGTCGACAATCACCCTTGTTAGGGGTGTATGCTGTTGAGTTGTATAACACCAATACTCAAGAACGCTTGATGGCGGTGGCTAACATAGGCATGCGTCCTACTTTTGGGGGTAAGTTCTGCTTATTAGAGGTGCATGTACTAGACTTTAATGGCGACTTGTATGGGCAGCATATGCAGGTTGTTTTTAAGCATAAAATACGAGAAGAGATCAAATTTAAAGGTATAGATGATTTAAAGCAGCAAATTCATCAAGATGCCGATGCAGCACGCCAGTTTTTTGCAAATAGCGCGTGATTTTATGGCTAATAACAGGTAAATTAGCACCCTTTTTTGCTAAATAATATAGACGATAATACGAACGTGACTGATAAAGATTACAAGGCAACTTTAAACCTTCCTAAAACAGCTTTCTCAATGAAGGCTAACCTAGCTAATCGCGAGCCTGCGATGCTGAAACGCTGGCAAGATGAGGATGTTTACGGCCAAATTAGAGCCGCGCGCCAAGGTGCCGAGAAGTTTATTCTGCATGATGGTCCTCCGTATGCGAACGGCGACATTCATATTGGTCATGCCGTCAATAAAATCTTAAAAGACATTATCGTAAAAAGCCAAACGCTTAATGGCAAAGATGCGCCATACGTACCCGGCTGGGATTGCCACGGTCTACCAATTGAATTAAAGGTAGAAAAGAAAGTCGGTAAAGCCGGTCATAAAGTTAGCGTTGAAGAATTTCAAAAGAAGTGTCGCGAATATGCTGACCAACAAGTTAATAAGCAAAAAGCTGACTTTGTTCGTTTAGGCGTATTTGGCGAATGGGATAAACCCTACCTAACCAAAGATTTTAAAACCGAAGCGGACATCGTTCGTTCGCTAGGCAAAATTGTCGAACAAAAACATGTTGTGCAAGGTTCTAAGCCCGTTCATTGGTGTTTAGATTGTGGCTCGGCATTGGCTGAAGCCGAAGTAGAATACGAAGACAAAACATCTGATCAAATTGATGTGAAGTTTACTGCCAGCGATGCTGCTGCCGTAAATGCGGCATTTGGTGTGAGCGATGATAAAGCCGTATCGCTTGTAATTTGGACAACAACACCTTGGACACTACCAGCCAACCAAGCGGTATCTTTACACGCTGAAATTAACTACCAGTTAATCGACTTAGGTGATGAGCGTATTATTCTTGCTGAAGATTTAAGCGAAAGCGCTTTGGCTCGTTACGAAATTGAAGACTTTAGTGTTGTCGGTACAGCTCAAGGCGCAAGCTTAGAAGGGCAACTACTTGCTCATCCATTCATTAATAGACAAGTGCCTGTTATCTTGGGTGACCACGTTACAACTGAAGCAGGTACCGGTGCTGTACATACTGCTCCTGCACACGGTGTAGACGATTTTGTTGTCGGCAAAAAATATGACCTGCCTGTGGAAAACCCAGTTGATGGCCGCGGTGTTTATCTGCCGAATACGCCAGAAGTAGGGGGCGAGCATATTTACAAAGCGGGCCCTAAAATTATTGAAATGCTAGAGGCGAATA
>CAYZLE010000230.1:0-2526 GCA_964479305.1 uncultured Gammaproteobacteria bacterium
AGGTAATGAAGATGAAGCCGCTAAGAGTGATGAAGATAAGCAGAAAGAAACAGACTTAGTTGAACGCTTAAAAACAGCTTTAGGCGATAAAGTAGCTGAGGTAAAAGTTTCAGAACGTTTAACAGAGTCACCAGCCTGTGTAGTTTTGTCCGAAATGGACATGGCTTTGCATATGCAGCACTTAATGGCGCAAGCTGGACACGAAGTGCCAGAAAGTAAACCTGTCTTAGAAGTGAATCCAGAGCATCTCTTGGTCAGTAAAATATCGAATGAAAAAGACGATGCTGTTTTTGCTGAGTGGGCTCAGGTACTACTTGATCAGTCTGTGTTATCAGCAGGTGGTCAGCTTAAAGATCCAGCTGCTTTTGTTAAGCAGTTAAATAAATTAATGATTGCGTAAGTTTTCTTAATTTAAAAATGAAAGGGCTTGGTTCTAGTATTAGGGCCAGGCCTTTTTTATGGGCCTTTTTTATGAAGCTATTTTTAACATCTCTTTAGCATGTAGCATGCTTTGTTCGGTTAGCTCTATGCCACCTAGCATACGAGCCACTTCTTCAATACGTTCTTGTTGAGACAGTTTATTAACTTCTGATTCAGTAATAGCCGTATCTTCTGAGGCTTTACGCACAAACAAGTGATGATGCGCTTGCGCGGCCACTTGTGGCAAATGCGTAATGCATAAAACTTGGCGGTGCTCAGCAAGCTGGCTTAAATGTTGGCCAACCACTTCAGCAATACCGCCACCAATACCACTATCGACTTCATCGAAAATTAAGGTTGGAATGGTTTCAGCTTCAACAGTTGCCATTTGAATCGCTAAACTGATTCTTGATAGCTCACCACCTGAGGCCACTTTGCGTAAAGAACGTAATGGTAGGCCTGGGTTACTGCTAACCTGGTATTCAACTGTGTCTATACCGTGACTGCTTAAAGAAGATAGTTTTGAAAAGTCCGGCGATGAGCTGTCTGGTGCTAAAATATCTTCACTGCTAACTTCAATACTAAATTGTCCGCCTGGCATGCCCATAGCTTGCATGTATTCGCTAACTTGCTGCGATATTTTCGCTGCTGCTTCTTGTCGGACTTGCGTTAATTGTTTGGCAGTTTTTAGGTAAGCATTTAATTGGCTTTGCAGTTGTGTTTCTAGCTGACTTATTTCATCGCCTGCATTATTTAGGCGAGTGTGTTCTAAGCTGATTTTTTCGTTAAATTCATCTAGCTGTTCAGGTTCTAAACGGTGTTTGCGGCAAATGTCGTGTATGGCTGACATGCGATTGTCTAGCCATTCAATACGCTGTGGATCAATATCTAAACTGTCGGTGTATTGGTTTAGTGTATCAATGGATTCACGTAAATGAATAGAGGTAGTTTCTAAAGAGTCTGAAATCGCTTGTAGTTTAGGGTCTAGTGCAGCTAGGTCAACAAACTCATGTTGAACACGGCTAATAATATTATGCACACTGTCTGCATCTGATTCGTATAGCTGATGTAAAGCGCGGTTCGCTGTATCAAGTAAGCGACCGCCGTTGTGTAAGCGTTTATGTTCTTCTGATATTTGTTGCCATTCGTTTTCTTGAAGCGCGAGTTTTTCAAGTTCGTCTATTTGAAAAGCGAGTAAGGCAATTCTGTCATCGCGATCATCTTCTGGACCTTGAAGTTCCAGTAGTGACTTTTTCGTTTTGCGTAATTCTTTTAATTGTACGGCAAGCTTTTCTAGCAAGGCATCGTTGTTAGCGAAGCGGTCAAGGCGTTGACGTTGAACATCGGTTTTCATTAATGATTGGTGTTCATGTTGGCCGTGAATATCAACTAGCATTTCACCGAGTGCGCGCATGTTCTGTAAAGTGCAGGGCGTGCCATTGATAAAGGCTTTGGATTTACCTTCTTTACTTATGGTGCGGCGTAAAATTACATCATCATCGCTATCCATATCTTGCTCATCAAGCCATGCTTGCGCATCTGCTTGCTGGCTTATATTAAAGATAGCAATGATGTCCGCACGTTCTTGCCCATGACGCACTACTGTTTTGTCAGCGCGGTCACCAAGTACCATTGAAAGTGCATCAAGTAAAATAGATTTACCTGCGCCGGTTTCGCCCGTTAATACTGATGAGCCTTTATCGAAATCTACAGTGACTTCCTTAATAACGGCAAAGTGTTTTATTCGTAATTGCTGCAACATAATTATTATTTAGCTAAGGCTTTTACCCCAGTTAAGTTTGGCACGTAAAATACCAAAGTAGTCATAACCAGTAGGGTGAAGAATGCGAATGGTTTTTGAGTGACGTGTTAAACGTACTCGGCTTGCAGGGTTTATTACACGGCTACCTTGGCCATCGAAAGAAACCTGAGCAGTAAATTCTGAATTAGGGTCTAAAACAATTTCTACTGTGCTATCAGCACTAATCACTAAAGGTCTATGGTTTAAAGAGTGTGGGCAAATAGGTACAAGTGATAGAACATTTAAAGCAGGGTGGATAATAGGACCACCACTCGAAAGAGCATAGGCTGTTGAGCCTGTAGGTG
>CAYZLE010000231.1:0-2504 GCA_964479305.1 uncultured Gammaproteobacteria bacterium
CAACACGCTGACGACTCGCCCGGCAGAGAAGTATGTATGTTGTTGTATTTAAACAGAGGTTGGGATGAAAGATTAGGTGGAGAGTTAGTTTTTTCAGGCGAAGAACATCAAGAACCTATCGCTATCGCACCATTATTTAATCGATGCGTACTGTTTAATCCATCTTCGAAAGGCTCAGAGCATTGGGTCGAAAAAATGAAAGTCTCAGCTGTTGGTGGTGTTGATGGCGTAGGTCATGTTCGTCATGGCGTTAATGATATGTCTCAATACCGTTATAACGTTACTAGCTGGTATTGGTCCTTATAAAAGCGAGCTCTTCGTTTGAAATTAGTTAATCAAATTCGAAGCCATCAGGTAATGTAAGCCTTATACGCCCGCCAACCTGCGTTTGCAAAAACTGATAAACCTCCTTAATTTGCTCATCAGGGATCATTAAACAAGCTTTCACGGTTTCCGCATAAATTGTTTCAGAGGCAGTCACCTCAAGTGTAGCCAGACTCACCTCAACGCTAGTCGTATCGGAATAGTCGTATTCCAGCCATAACGGTAGTTTAGGTGTAACTGTTTTAAACGTAGCACGATCCAGCATCTGGCCCACTGCACCACCATAAGCGCGCATTAAACCACCCACACCTAGTTTGATGCCACCAGAGTAGCGAATCACCACGACCACAAGGTCATAAAGGTCTCTGCCAGTTAATTGGCGCAAAATTGGCTGACCTGCCGAACCGCCAGGTTCACCGTCATCACTAAAACGAACACGAGAGTCCTTACGCAGGGAATACGCCCAACAATGATGGCGAGCATCAGGAGTAATCGCTTTAATCTTCTCAACAAACTGTAGAGCATCTTCATCACAATCTACGGCTTGCGCATAAGTGATAAAGCGAGAGTTTTTAATAGGGTCTATTTCGAACTCAAAGTTTTCCTTTAAAGTGGAATAAGGCTGACGCAGTTGAATTGATTTTTGCAAACTAGTTTGAGGTCAAGCTGAATAAGCTAGCGCTATAGAGTGGATTAACATAAGGCTTAGTTTACGTGAAACAGCTCAAGTTTCGTATGAAAACAGACTCATTAATTCATACACAGCCTTTGGCACACCTATTGGCTCTTGCTATGATTCGCGCCATAAATTTAACATGAGTATTTTATGAAAATCACATCTGGCAAAGTGGCTACTTTTCACTATCGTCTTCTTGATGGAGACAAAGAACTAGAGAACTCCCAAGGTGCTGACCCAATGGCTTACCTTCATGGCTATAACAACATGATTGTAGGTGTGGAAGAGGCAATGGAAGGTCGAGAAGCTAAGGAAGAATTCTCGGTTACTTGTGAGCCAGAAAAGGCTTACGGTTCACGTAAAGAAGGCTCAACACAGCGAATCCCTGTAAAGCACTTACACAACGCGAAAATGCTCAAGGGTAATATTCGACCGGGCATGGTGGTAAACATCAATACAGAGCAAGGAGCAAAACAAGCAACAGTCGTCAAAGCCGGGCGTACAGTGGTAGATGTCGATACCAACCACCCCTTGGCTGGTGTAACCCTAACCTTTGAAATCAAAGTAGAAAGCGTGCGTGAAGCAAGCAGCGAAGAGATATCACATGGACACGCGCATGGAGTCGGTGGGCATCAGCATTAAGAAATTTTTGTCTGTTAACGGGCTTTACGGCAAATAGAGAAACACACATTTGCCGTTTTTAAGCCCGAAAAATAGATATGTGACTTAAAAAAACACCGACATACGCCATAATATGTTACGGATTCGCTTGCAAGTAGCTGAAAAACAAACATAAAATAAAAGCTAAATACAAAAGCGACACTTTGCTGCGCCGACATTAAGTCGCCATAATAGAGCCTCGCAACAAGGAGGTTCTGGTTAAGCGTATGATTTTAAAGGATATTTTCAGGGCCCGTTTTGCACCAAAAAACTAAGCTTGCCGACATGGTGTCGCAGAATAAACTGTTATATACAAATTTAAGGTAATTATAATAAAGAAAGAAATCTTGCTAACTACTAGCCTATTATCACTAAATGCTTTTGCTGCTGGTGAACAGTTATATGTACCATCTGACTCTAATGCTACTTATGTAGTAATTGATCTAATAAAAAAAGGAGATTTATCTATATTACAAACAGCTAGAAAAGGCAGCTCTGGAATATCATTTTCATCAAGGCTTTATTCTTGTTCAAATAGAACATATAAATATTTGGCAGACGTAGATGCTGATATGGAAGCCTTTGTTCGAGCTAACAACGCTGCAATGGAATCTTTAAACACCTCAGGAATGTCTCCTGTAACTTCAGGTTCAGTAACTTATTATGGCTTTAAGCACGCTTGTCGCTAGAGCGGTATATAACAAGGCGTTGAAAAATGGACGGCTTACAGCAGCCCTTTAACTAGTTCATTAATGATGAGTCCAAAGACCATAGGTGCACATGTCTAACTTACAAGTAACAGAAATAAAAGCCTTTGTTCCTGCTAAGGACTTTGAATTGTCTA
>CAYZLE010000232.1:0-2496 GCA_964479305.1 uncultured Gammaproteobacteria bacterium
GGTTTTTTTATAAAACTATTTACGTGAACACTTACATAAAGAAAATATCATTATGAACTTAAGCGCTCTTACAGCTATATCTCCTATCGACGGCCGCTACGGCAATAAATGTTCGGCTTACCAGCCTATCTTCAGTGAATTTGGTTTAATTAAACACCGCGTTATTGTTGAAGTTGAATGGTTTAAATCACTCGCTAACAATAGCGCAGTTCCAGAACTACCAACACTTTCAAAAGACGCTGAAAAAGTTTTAAACGACATTATTGAAAACTTTAGCGAAGCTGATGCGCAACGCGTTAAAGACATTGAAAGCACAACTAACCATGATGTAAAAGCTGTTGAATATTTAATTAAAGAAAAGATAAGTGAAAATGCTGAACTTAAATCGCTGAACGAATTTGTTCACTTTGCATGTACTTCAGAAGACATTAACAACCTTTCTTACGGCTTAATGCTAGCAGCTGCACGTAAAGATGTTTTCTTACCAACAGCGCAAAAAATCATCGATCAAATTAAAAGCTATGCAAAAGACTTTGCAGAGCAACCACTTATGGCACGTACACACGGCCAACCTGCTTCACCTACAACAGTAGGTAAAGAGTTTGCCAACGTTGCATGGCGCTTAGAAAGACAAATTGCGCAAATTAAAGCGGTTGAAATTACAGGTAAAATTAATGGTGCTGTAGGCAACTTTAACGCACACTACTCTGCTTACCCTGAAGCTGACTGGCCAAAGCATGCAGAGAATTTTGTTGAAGATTTAGGCTTAGTTTGGAATCCATACACTATTCAAATTGAACCTCACGATTGCATTGCAGAATTATTCAATGCCATTGCTCGTTTCAACACAATTTTAATTGATTTATCTCGCGACGTTTGGGGCTACATTGCTTTCAGTTACTTCAAACAAAAAGTAGTTAAAGGCGAAGTCGGCTCTTCAACTATGCCACATAAAGTTAATCCAATTGATTTTGAAAATGCTGAAGGTAATTTAGGTATTGCCAATGCCGTTATGGATCATCTGGCTAACAAACTCCCTATTTCTCGTTGGCAACGTGACTTAACAGACTCAACAGTTCTGCGTAACTTAGGTGTTGGTTTAGCGCAAAGTGAAATCGCTTATGCGGCTTTACTTAAAGGCCTAAGCAAACTTGAACTAAATGCAGACGCTATTAACGCCGACCTAGACAACAACTGGGAATTACTGGCTGAACCTATTCAAACAGTAATGCGTCGTTATGCTGTTCCTGAAGCTTATGAAAAACTAAAAGACTTAACACGCGGACAAAAAGTAAATGCCGATATTATTAAAGCTTTTATCGACAAACTAGAAATTCCAGAAGAAGCAAAAGCAGAGTTACGTGAAATGACGCCACACAACTACATTGGTAATGCTGTAGAAATGGCGAAGAAAATTTAATGCGCTAATATATGGATACCAAAGAGGCAGAGTCAATCAAGATTCAAGAACACCTACAACAATTTATTGTGGGTGTTAGTGATTACGACCTGCCTTTTAGTACTTCACATGAGGCGAAACTTATTTGCACGCATATGGCTGAACAAGCGAGCCATAGCATTAAAATTGTCAGCAGAGATTTAGACAACCAAATCTATAATAACCGCCCTTTTTGCAATGCAATAGTTAAACTTATAAAAGCCAACCCTAAAGCTTCGGTTAAAATTCTTATTCACGATGCAAGCAAAGCCAATACAAAAAACCACCTACTTGTTAATACCTACCAGCGTTTAAGTAGCTTTATAAGTATTAAACGTTTTAATGATGAGTTTAAAAATTATAACCACGCCTACTTGAATATAGACAGTAAGGCTATACTATTTAGAGACTACGCCGACCTATACAACGGCAATGCAAACTACAACACGAGCACCTGCAAAACCTTAGACATAGAGTTTGATAAAATGTGGGATATGAGTGAAACCGAACAAGAATTTAATACACTAAACATATGAAATTAACTGAAAGCGAATACCACGAAAAAATTGATGATACTTTACTAGCCCTTGAAGAGGCTTTAGATTTACTTGAAGTAGATATTGATTACTTAAACAGTGGCGGTGTATTAACACTTACATTTGAGAATAAAACAAAAATTATTCTGAATAGACAAACACCCCTGCAACAACTTTGGATAGCTGCAAAAAGTAATGGCTATCATCTTGACTGGGATGCAGACAAAAACACTTGGTTGTATAAAAAAACTAACATGCATTACAAAGCATTAATTGAACAACTTTGTAGTGAGCAAGCTGGTGAAACTATAGAGTTGGATATTAGTTAACACTATTTTAGTCCGGCCAATTTAGTCGGATAATTTACAGGCTAAAAAACTTGCTCTTTAACTTTCTTAATCACGTCTCGTAAATTAGCGGCTTCTTCAAATTCTAAATTTTTGGCGTGCTCAATCATTTCTTTTTCTAGCTGTTTAATTTTCTTGGCTGCCTGATCTGGCGTTAGAACATCATCGACATTAT
>CAYZLE010000233.1:0-2127 GCA_964479305.1 uncultured Gammaproteobacteria bacterium
AATAGGCAGGCAATGGTACTAGGAACCTTGGTATTTTTAGTTGTTGTCTTTTTTATATTTATAATTTTATCTTTTTGGGCATGGCCAAAATATAATGTTTATAAGCAAGAATTAAATGGACGTGCTTCATTAAAAGAAGCCGAATGGTCAAAGCAGATATTAATTGAAGAAGCAAAGGCTCGGGAGCAGGCTGCTTTAATGTAAGCTAAAGCAAAAGTAACGCTTGCGGAAGCTGAAGGAAAGGCAAAGATTGTACGGGCTAAGGCTGAGGGCCAGGCAGATATAGAACGAGCAAAAGCGGCAGCGGAGGCTAATCGAATAATTGGTGAGTCCCTAAAAGATAATGAAGAGTATCTTCGCTATATCTGGATCAAGGGGCTCCAAGAAGGTAAAGGTGAGAGAATCTATATACCTACCGAAGCTGGATTGCCAATACTAGAAGCTGGTAAGGCGGGAAAGTAATGCATAACAAGGCGGTCAAATTGAAGCCAAACCTACGCTTCATTACGCGCATGTGCTTCGCACATTGTATGCGCTACATTACGCTCTCGGTCTGGCTCAATTTACCACGGCGTTAGGCGTTCATCAAAACTATGAGCAATAAGAATATTTCGCCAGTTGGATGGTATGTTGGTTCATACCTCATTCGTTTCACTGAAATGAATGACGAAGGTAAGAATGACCCTGAAAAAATGTTTTTGTCTTGGGAAAATACTGTAATAGTAAAAGCTAAAAATATCGACGAAGCATATGGGAAAATAGAAGCAATCGCTAAGGGTGATGAATGTCCATACGAAGGCGGAAAAAATGGTATACCTGTTCAGTGGGTATATCAGGGTATTACAGAGTTGCTGCCAATATATGAGGACCTCGTAGATGGCGCGGAGATTATGTGGGGTGAACACAATCCAAAAAAGCTTAAAAACCTTCAAGCGCGCTGTAAAAAACTAAATGAGTTTAAATAATAACCATGCCTAACAAGGATGTCTTGTGGAAAACCATTGCGCCGCTTCGTTTTGGGGTGGCTTCGCCACTATACCCCAAAACTACACTCTGCAATGTTTTCCACAAACAGCGGCGTTATGCCTCAAGAGTAGAATATGGTAATACGAAAAATTAAAAAGGAGGATGAGGATTCGGTTATCCAGCTTTGGGAATTAGTGTTTCCCGACGATCCTCCACACAATGAACCTTCATCTGTTTTAAAAGCCAAGCTTGAAGTAGACGACCTAATATTTGTCGCGGAAAGCGATGATAAAATAGTTGGTGCCTGTATGGGAGGTTACGATGGTCATCGAGGCTGGCTGTATGCGGTTGCAGTGCATAGTAACTATCGGAGAAATGGCGTTGGAAAAAATTTAGTTCTGGCAGCAATACATTCGCTCAAAGAAGTTGGGTGTATTAAGGTTAACCTCCAAATTCGTTCAACCAACACTGAGGTTGCGGCCTTCTACGAATCACTTGGGTTTTGTGTTGAAGATCGCTTGAGTATGGGAACATTCGTTTAGTACAGTGCAAAGTGCATAACAAGGCCATCTTGCATCGCCAGCAAGCTGGCTGGACAAATTTTCCGTGGTTCGTTTTGTGTTTTACGCTTACGCTAACACAAACCGCTCCACTCCAAATTTGCCGCAAATGGCGGCGTTATGTCACATCAAAGAGGAAATCTCATGAATAAAGATTTTGAAGATATTCAAATTATTGCGATGGATGAGGAGGCCTCTTATAAGCCTGATCCAAGTATGGCACTATTTAATATAATTCTTAAATTATCTAGTTCTGCGCCATATGAGTGGTCTGATTATTTTAACGACAGATGGAAACAGCACATATACATGATGAAACGTGACGCTTCTGTATCAGGTAATAGGCTAACGATTTACTGTGTTCCCGATGAGCTGGAGAAAGATCACATCCCAGAACTAAATAAAGTAATCACGGAAACAAATAGTAAATATCGTGCTTACTATAATGATAAAAAGTCCGAGAATGAACGTCTTGAGAATGAAAGTAAAAAAGACAAGCAAGCGTTAAAAGATCTAAGTAAAAACCTAAAACTCGATTAGTCAAAGACATAACAAGTTTGTCCAGTTGACGTTTTGGTCTACGCTCCTTTTTGTGCATGGC
>CAYZLE010000233.1:2137-2489 GCA_964479305.1 uncultured Gammaproteobacteria bacterium
CAAAAATCCACTACAACCAAAACGCAACTGACAAAGGCGTTAGAATTTTAAAAGTAGAAGTTACTGCGGTTAGTCCTGGCACTTAAAAAGAGTTAGTTGATTGCGCTAAAGTGGCCTCAATTCATCAGCAGTATAGTGGCTAATGTAGAAAGCTCATTGCTCAGCCAAGCTCGCGAATCCTAGCGGTTGGCAAGTATTCAGCATTAAGGTAAATTACAGCATTCCATTGGATTGTGGTCGTTCCGGTAGCACTGTTCAATTACAATCTAAATGTTGAACAATTAGTCTTGTATGTCCATTGCGTTCTACAGGGTTTGTGGCATGAATTTATGGCCAATTCTAACAAGGCGGT
>CAYZLE010000234.1:0-227 GCA_964479305.1 uncultured Gammaproteobacteria bacterium
AAATTAATCGCGCCAGTAGTTCTTTGTTGTAGGTTGTAATATCGCAATCGTGAAGCGCGACAGACTCAACTTTAGAAGACGCAAGTATATAGCCCATGCAGTACCACACATTTCGTCCCTTACCCATTTCTTTGGGAGCTACACCTAATGCTTGAAGTTCAGCATCTAAGGCTGTCATTGCAGGTCCATCATTCCAAATTACGCGATGGTTTTGAGGTAGGCCAGAA
>CAYZLE010000234.1:237-2461 GCA_964479305.1 uncultured Gammaproteobacteria bacterium
TTCATTTAAGTAGGGAACGGTTTTTAATTCTTCTACAATTTTAGGTAAAGCTTCTCCCTCTAACTCTGAAAATAACGAGGGTAACAATAAACCCATTGGGCGCTTTCCGGCAAAGCCCATTAGTTCTTTTTCTAGGTCCTCATAACTTCGGTAGTGAAGGTTATGCAGTGTAGTAATTTTCCCATTTTGATAACAATCAGACATTCTCTTCCCCTTAATTAATACGTATTTATTTGTTTTAAGCCATTATCGAAAATCAATTTATCTATTCCTTCTGCCCATGCACTTGGCCCATATTTTTCAGAAAAAATAATATAGCTTTGACTGTTTACACTTTGCGGTATAGATGGAAATGCATGAGTTGGAGATTTAATCATTAGTCCTATATCGGCACTTAACAACATACCCACATCATTTTTTCCATCACCTGCGGCTATGGTTTCAAATTTTGTTTTATATTGATCTTCGTATAACTCTGTAAGAATTTTTAGTGCTTTGCCTTTATCGGTATCATCTATTACATGAAGAAAGCGACCACCCTCTGTAATGTTTGCACCCAAGTCTTTTAGGTCTTTAATAAATAGCTTTTTCTTGTCTGGGCTTGCAAGCCATAAAACAGGTTCAGTAAACCCTCGTTGATTTGCCAGTATTGCATCATCTTCACTTAAACCGGTAGATTCAATAATGCCTTGAGTACCCATTTTTTCAAATGTTAGGAAATCGCCACTATAGTTTTTCTCGATGCTTTGTATTAAACCTTGCCAATGACAGCGTTCTTGAGACAACATTAATACATAAAAATCACCCTGCACTTTAAAAGAGTAAGTCTGATTGATATTAGTAATAACTTCGTCAGAAAAGTAGTCTTTAGGAATATAAATAGCCGAACCATTTTCAACTATCATGGGATGTGTATTATTAAGTTCTTTCTGCCAAATTAAAAGCTCGGCAAATGTTTTGCTCGTATTGAAAACAAGTGGGATATTTTCTGCAGCTAATTTATCTAATGTAGGTATAGCTGGCTGATATGAATAAGTGTGGTGGTCTAAGAGTGAGCCATCGAGGTCGGTATAAACAATTGCATTTATATTTTTTCCATTTGTATTACTGCTTGTTCCCTTGTCCATTAGATTTTATGTCCGCCTTAATAATATATCGTTCAGTATCCAAACGATATAGGTAGTCGACTTTATTAGGTAAAGTCTCGAGTGTGTGCTTTGTAATACGCTCATAAAACTGTATAAACCTTGCAACTTGTTCCGCACTCATCAGCGAATTGCTTTGAGTTTGTGATGTCGCGTCTATATCAAGTTGCAAGCTCTTTGCCAACTTTTCCTCTTGTTCTAAGCGCCAGTTATATACACAGTCGAATGAAGGCGCTTTTAACATTGCCCAAACATCAATTAAACCGAACAAAGCCTGATAATCTTTAAGGTTTTCATTAACATAGCGTCGCCAGACACCTCGTTCATCTTCTTCAGACTCAAGCTTATTAATTGCGAGGGTAAGCTTATTTTCTGGCTCAGGTTCCGAGCCAACGCACCATCCTTCTAATATAATCACATCCATAGGGCATAAAACTTTCGTCCACGCACCAATATCGTGCAAATCGTCTTTTGACTTATCAAATCGAGAAACCAAAATAGCCTCTTTTGAATTGGTGCTTTGGTCAACTTGCACACTTTTAGCGCTTATAAGGGCCTTTAACGTTTTGAGCGCTAGATCTAAGTCGTGAGTGCCAGGCACTCCTCGTGTAGATAAAAGCGGATGATGTTCTTCAGCCAAGCTTTTGCGCTTCTCTTTTCCATAGTAAAAGTCATCAATTGAAATACTAAGCACTTTGAGTTTATGCTCATTGACCAACTCAGTTTCAAGATAAGCCGCTAATGTTGACTTACCTGAACCTTGAGAACCATTAATGCCAACAAGCAATGGCTTATCGGATTTAATATGCCCGGCAATATGCTCAACCAAAGGTGTAAAGTTTTTATCTGCTTGCTCAATATAGCCTGCGGGTAAGCTATGTTGTTGTATAAATTCTTGAAGGTGGGCTTTCATACTTTTATTGTGCTTCAATAATTACAAATATTCTAGCTATAATTTTTTGAGCTTGGTTTGATGCCAAGGCTTTATGCTAATAACTATAAAAATTCTCTTTTACGAATTTCTATTCCATGTTAAAACATACATATAATAATAAATCATATACAGGAAGTTTTTATGT
>CAYZLE010000235.1:0-2450 GCA_964479305.1 uncultured Gammaproteobacteria bacterium
AAGAGAGAAGGTCGTTGAGCAAGATAGTCGCTTAATCAGCTTAGTGCTCAATAGTGGCCGTTCTATGATCCTATTAATCAACAAATGGGACGACATGAGCGAGTATGATCGTGACCAAGCAAAAGCAAGCTTGGAAAAACGATTGCGTCATATTGATAATATCCCAAAACTGTTTATTTCAGCGAAAAATAAAAAAGGCTATAAAGAGCTGCCTAAGTTGATTGATAAAGTACATGAAAGTGCCATGGTAAACATGGGCACGGGCGACTTAAACCGTATCCTTAAAGCAGCGATTACAAAACGAACGCCTCCAATGGTTGGTATTCGTAGTATTAAGCCTAAGTTTGCTCACCAAGGTGGTGTAAATCCGCCACAAATTATCATTCACGGTAATATGTTGGATAGGTTGCCGCAAACATACCTTCGTTTCTTGTCTAATTCCTTTGAAAAGGCGTTTAACCTAATAGGTACAAGAGTGCGTCTGAGCTTTAAGAACAGCGAAAACCCTTACGACTCTAAAGAAGAAAAGTAATCTGAGTGCTTATTCACTTGAAGGAGGTCGCACTAGCAACTCCTTCATTGCAATAATTTCACTCACGATTAACTCTGTCTTCTCCCAGGGCAGAAAGTGGCCCATATTGTTAATTTCAACAACACGCAACTTACCTTGTAAATGAGTTAATTGTTGTTTAACAAAAGGCACATTTTCAGGACTAACCAGTTTGTCATCTTTACCCTGAATAACGGTTGTGGGTACGAATATGTCGCTCCAGCCATTTTCATAACTGATTAAGCCATCCTGCAATACTTCAATTTCTCTATTTGCTTGGCTTAACCTGTCTGGAACGAGCTTATTTATTAAAGGCAAGCTAGCAACATAGTTGTACCACCTAGGCTTACCCAACTCAGGATCTAAACTACCAGCCATTAAAATAAGACCTGAGACTAGGTCGGGATAATCAATAGCAACTTTGGGAGCGAGAGAAGCGCCTAAAGAATGACCAATCAGTATCACAGGCTTATCCGAAGCATGTTTAATCATGGTAGCAATAGCGTCTACCTGATTTTCAAACGTTTCAGGCGTGAGAATATTGCCAGAAGTTGATTTTCCCCAGCTCAGTCTATCTATTGAAATAAGCTTGAAATCTTTGTGTAAGCGGCTGTTTCCCATGATATATCGATACGTTGACCAGCTGCCTGGCGTGCCATGCACCATGACAACAGGTGTATCACTGTCATTGCCTAGTGATACATAATGTAAATTACCGAGAAGGGAGCCGCTTTTGAAGCCGGTAGAAGAGTGCTGCAGTTCACTAAAGCTTTGCTCTGTAAACTTCGAATCTATTGATGGTTTAAATTCAGGCCTAGAACAGGCACTGATACTAAGCACCCCGACCAATAAAAAGATGAGGTATTTATTCTTGTGGCTGATTTTGTTGTGTTTGCCCATGATTAGTCTGTATTAATGATCTAGGATCGATCAATGCCTTAGTCAAAAATACACGCCAAAATACGATTTGTTTCTTAGTGAGACCTTTTTCTACAAAGTCTTCCCTCGTAAAGTGGCTAATCAAGGCTCCTTGAGTAACAATATCTTGT
Source organism: uncultured Gammaproteobacteria bacterium (assembly GCA_964479305.1). Taxonomy (GTDB): domain Bacteria; phylum Pseudomonadota; class Gammaproteobacteria; order HTCC5015; family HTCC5015; genus JAHDBX01. The sequence goes on from CAYZLE010000235.1 coordinate 1,600, forward strand.
TCTTCAATAGATATATTAGGAAGACCTGATATCTCACTAAATAATCCCATACCATGATCTAATAAAACGCTATAACCTGTTTTTTCATTAAAACTCACTGTAAAAACGACCGCCTTACTCGGCGACAAGACAGTAGTTGGTGAAGATATGCGAGACCGAAGATGTTTCACTTCGCGTAGTTCTTCATTTTCCCCCGTGGCTTGGCTTGAGTTCAAACTATAATATGCCCCGAAATCATCACTCCAGCTTCTCGTCACTGGGTAGATAAGTGGAAGTAATGGCTCTCGGTTACTCCACAATAATGATTTAATTAGCTTGTCAGAAGGCTCTAGTTCAACACCATTCATGTCTGGGGCCTTTTCAAGATACTTATGGCTAAACGGCTTCACCTCGAAAGGCATTCCTAATAAGTGGCGCTTTTTCGTTCGTGCAGATAATAGATACCTGCCAAACAAGGTATCAACATCAATACCAGCCATAACCTTTAAGCTATTTTTTCTTTCAATACAAACAGCCTTGGTTTGACCTAAATAAATAGAGAAGTCTTTAACCGTTGGTTTGTTTAAAACGAAAGTCACAACACCGCCAGCTTCGTTAATATTATCTTGAGATACGACTTCTAAATGTATTTCTTCAATTACTTTAGGTGTATCTTTTTCTGTATCTTCAACGGCATTGGAAAAAGCGCACTCAAAATAAACCAAGCTAACAAAGATAAATATAATTTGATTTATGTTTTTAGTATAAGTCATTATTTTAAATATCTTTTTTTGTTACTTTTGCATCAACTGAGCCGTCTTTCATAACAACTTTAATTTCATCATTTACGCTTAACATCGTTTGACTCCCTA
>CAYZLE010000236.1:0-2441 GCA_964479305.1 uncultured Gammaproteobacteria bacterium
CTGGGGAGAAAATAATGTTGCTGTGATTGATGCGAATACAAATCAATTTAGCAATACCATCGCTGTTGGTGACAAGCCTCGCGCATTCGGACAATTCATCTTAAATACAAATGAATAACACAGGTCAACGATAAGGCACGAAAAACGTTATTGTAACCATAGGCTTAAGAGATGAAGTCATCTATAATGCATAGATGTCTACTTCATTGACAATAAAGACTATCTAACGTTTAGATAAATTAATATTTTTGGGAGACCATTACATGAAAAAGTTTTTCGCACTCATTGCGCTAGCAGCATTCTCAGTGACCGCATTTGCTCACGGACCAACACCACAAAAAATCGACAACAGAATCATTGTTAAAGCAGAGCCTGCAAAAGTTTGGGCGATGGTTAAAGACTATGAGAATGTCCAGAAATGGTTACCGACCGTTAAAAGCGTCAAAATTGAGAAAAAAGGTGGCAACACTTATAGAATATTAATGCTGAAAAATGGCGGTAAAGTCAAAGAACATCTAAAAAGTGTTGATGACAAAAAAATGAAAATCAAGTTTGAAGTATTAGAAGGTGGCCCATTCACCAACTACAACCCTTATATCACTGTGAAGAAAGGCCCTAATGCTGGAGAGAGTGAAGTGCGCTTCTTCCATCGCTTCTACCGCTTCTTCCCAAACAACCCACCAATTCCTGAAGGTCAAGATGAAGCAGCTGCGATTAAGTTTGTTGAAGAAACTTACGTTCCAGGCCAAGATGGTCTTAAAGCGGCTATTGAAAACTCAAAGTAACGAGCTCAGGCGCTCGCGCAGCGCCTAAAGCTACCACTAAAAATAACAGCGCAAACACAAAAAAAGCAGTAGAAAAGCCATGGTGGAAGTTTTGGTTGTTCTTTTAACTGACGACTAAACCACATAAAGTGACAAAAACTGTCACGCCATGTGCTGAAAAGCGAGGGTTTTCCCTCGCTTTTTTGATGTTTGACTCAAGACAATCCATCAAATCACCTTTCAATAAATTAATTTATTTATAAAAATCAACAAGTTAAATAAAAAATAAAAAACTGGCACAGCAGTTGCTAATTACTTTGCAAGCACTGATTTTTTACTACTTTTAGTGTGTTATAGCTTAAATAGTAATACTAAATTTTTTATTAAAAGGAAACATAATGAAACAAGTACAAAAAGGTTTTACGTTAATCGAATTAATGATTGTTGTTGCAATTATCGGTATTTTGGCTGCAGTAGCGCTGCCACAGTATCAAAACTATACAGTTAAGTCAGCGACAAATGCCTGCTTAGCAGAAGCAACTGGTATTGCGCGTGGTATTGCGGCGGCAAATGCAAATAATGATACCAACCTTTGGCCATCTGCAACTGCTAGCGCATGTACAGGTACTTTCCCTGCTGATACAAACATAGGCACAACAACAGGCACTTGGACCATCACTGCATCTTCTCCTAGTACTGCAACAATTACTTGTAACTATGGCGATGGTACATGTTCATAATTTCAAGCACTATACCTAGGGCTTAATAACGCTCGATAAAAAAGAGGCCTTTTGGCCTCTTTTTTATTCTCTGCCATATATGGTCATGTGCGTTACATGGTAAATGTTAACTATGCTAGACTTCGTGCAATTAGTGGATTAACAAAAGCCCTCTATAAATTAATCGGATTACACGCTATGACAAAAAACAATCTAACCTTCATAACACAAATACTGGTGATGATTGCCTTAGCTATACTAATAGTTTTAACTCCAAGCATCCGTTTTATCCCTTATATTGAGTGGCACGATTGCCAACGCATATTCCAGATTGCACTGCTTGGATTAGTACTTCTAGACAGCATAAGCCTAGGACTCAAAAATGACACTCATTTACAACTCAACCCTCTAATACGGCTAGGGTTTTATATACTTTTAGTACTAGGTATATTATCTACATTACGGTCCATCAACCCTCGGTTTGCAACCATAGAGTTTACCGTATTTGCAGCCTTGTGCTATTTGTCTCTTATGACTGCTAGATTGTTTAGCTCATATAAAGAAAGCGGTATTAAATACCTGGTCTATGCTTTATGGGGTAGCATCACCTTGTATATGACCTCGTTTTACACTGGTTATCTCACTGCAACTATCGCAGGCAAAGCTATCTCTTGGCCTGAACCATTTTACGGGTTTAGTAATATCCGATTATTTCAACAGTATCAATTATGGGGCTTGGGTTTAATTTGCTTTCCTTTACTGGCACTTAATCTCAAGCAAAACACTCGCCGTTGGCTTTATGTCGCACTTGGTCTGTGGTGGGTATTGTTATTTTATGCCGCATCGCGTGGCGTGGTTTTAGGTTGGTTAGTAGCCATGGTAACTACCGCTATTATTTATAATAAGCATGCATGGTCTTTTTTACGTTTGCAAACCACTTCAGCGATATCTGGCCTCA
>CAYZLE010000237.1:0-2438 GCA_964479305.1 uncultured Gammaproteobacteria bacterium
TTCGCTGACAACAATTTTCGTCATTTTGGCTTCGGGCATTAGGGCAATTAATTCGCTGGCGAGTTTGTCGGTTTCACGCGATGCGGTGCCGTTGCCAATACTAATGAGGTCTACATTATGTTTTGTGCACATTGCGCCTAAAGTGGCTAAAGCTTGGTTCCACTGTTTTTGCGGTTGGTGAGGGTAAATAGCAGTATGGTCTAAGACCTTACCTGTTGAATCCACCACAGCCACTTTAACGCCCGAACGAAAACCCGGATCAAGCCCCATAGTTGCACGTGCACCTGCTGGAGCAGCGAGTAGTAAATCTTTTAGGTTGTTGGCAAATACAGTGATGGCATCTTCTTCAGCCGCTTGGCGAATTTGCATCATCAAGTCTGTTTCCATTTGCAGCGATAATTTAACGCGCCATGTCCATTGAGCTACTGTTTGTAACCAGGCATCAGCTGGTCGACCTTGGTCTTCTAGGTCATTATGCAAAGCAATCATGCTTTCGCATGGGTGAGCAGCACCTTCTGGTGTTTCGATAACTAAACTTGAACGCAAGATACCTTCTTTACGGCCACGCAATATAGCCAAGGCACGGTGAGACGGAATGTCCGCAAAGCCTTCACTGTATTCGAAATAGTCTTGGAATTTTTCGCCTTCGGCTTGTTTGCCCTCAACTACTGTTACAGTTAAACGGCTTTTGTCTACCATGTACTGGCGGAGCTGTCCTAGTAGCTCAGCATTTTCAACAAAGCGTTCCATTAAGATAAAGCGCGCACCTTCTAGGGCCGCCTTTGTATCCTCTATACCCTTCTCTTTATCTAGGTAAGCTTCTGCTGCCGTTTCAGGCGTTTGGCTTGGATCACTTAATAAAAGCTCTGCTAAAGGCTCTAGCCCGGCTTCTATAGCAATTTGACCTTTGGTACGGCGCTTAGGCTTGTATGGCAGATAGAGGTCTTCTAGTACCGTTTTAGTTTCTGCATTGTTTATAGATTTTTTTAGCTCTGGGCTTAATTTACCCTGCTCATCAATGCTACTTAAAATCGCAGCACGGCGGTCCTCTAGTTCACGCAGGTACATTAAACGCTCTTGCAGATTACGCAACTGAATATCGTCCATACTGCCGGTTAGTTCTTTACGATATCGCGCTATAAACGGAACAGTAGCGCCCTCGTCGAGCATAGTAATAGTGGCAGTAACGTGCTGAGCTTGCACACCAAGTTCGGTGGCAATTTGCTGGGTAATTTTTTGCATAAACGTAAAAGCTTTAATTAAATAAGGCCGCTAAGTTAAGGCTTTTTGCAGATTAAAACAATCTTGTTTTATTGTTTTTTTTGTGAGTCAAAAACGATAATTCGGAAACCTTTCTTATATTTATTTAATAAGTTTTAGCGTAGTAAATTGTTATACTCCACTGCATGCGAATACTTACATTAATACTTTGCCTGCAATGCCTTGTTTTAAATGCATACGCAGAAGATAAGCCTTCAACATCTTGCGTTGAAGATTTTTTACTAATTGCTGAAAATACCGATTCTATTCAGTCATTACGTGAAACGTGCTTTTTGGATAAAGATGTTAGTAAACAAAAGTATTCTAGCGACATTGAGAAGCGTATTGCTTTTGAGCAATCCCTAGATCACAACCCCTATTCGCTAACACCACACAGACCTAATTACTTCCTTCCAATCAACTTTAGTTCGGACATTAATCCAGACCCGTTTGAAAGTACGTATAGTGATAATTTTAGTGATACTGAATTTCACTTTCAATTTAGTATTAAAACCTTGATGTTTAAGAGCTTATTTAAGGACAGAGCCAAGTTATGGTTTGGTTATACAAACCGCTCTTTTTGGCAAATTTATTCAGAGAAAATTTCTAAGCCATTTAGAGAAACTAACCACGAGCCTGAGCTCTTACTCACCTTTAAAAATGATTATGAATTATTCGGCTTTAAGAACCGAGCCAATATCATATCCCTCAACCATCAATCCAATGGCCGTGAAAATGAGTTGTCGCGCAGTTGGAATAGAGTGATGTTTCAGTCTATTTGGTATAAAAACAACTTAGTTTTTTCTTTTAGACCCTGGTACAGAATACCCGAGAAAGCGAAAACCTCACCAGAGGACACCAAAGGCGATGACAACCCCGACATAGAAGACTTTATGGGTAAGTTTGATTTACAAGCCAGTTATAAATTTAAGAAAAACCTAATGCACGTGTTGGTGCGTAATAATTTAAAGTCTGACAATAAAGGCGCTATTGAATTGGGTTGGAGCTTTCCTTTTCGCCCTAAAGTTAAAGGCTATGTTCGCTACTTTAATGGCTACGGTGATAGTTTAATTGACTACAACTTTAAATCGCAAAGTCTTGGGCTTGGTGTTGAGCTAACCGGTTGGTATTAACTCACAGCAACAAAAAAGGCCACTCAATGAGTAGCCTTTTTTGTG
>CAYZLE010000238.1:0-2412 GCA_964479305.1 uncultured Gammaproteobacteria bacterium
GAAATAGTAGACATTGCCTGCTTAAGCTTTTCTGAAAGGCGTTGACCACCTTGGCGTTCGTGCTCCAACAAATGGAATGCCATACGCTGCGCGGATTTATTACCTACGCCTGGCAAGCATTTTAATGCGTCGATTAATTCGTCTAGTAAGGGAGATTGGCTCATGATTCAGTAGCTAAACTTACACTTGCTCTAAAAACAGTTTAATCCACAAGGCAATAACAATGAAAAACGAAATCCAAAAAGGAACGAGTCTATGCAATACATTGTTATACGTTATAAATACTGCGGCATGCAGTATGCGAAAGAATACAAATAAAAAGGCTAGCCAAACCGTTAAGCTATCAACAGAGCCTTTCATTACAAACAATGAGCAAACTACATAAAATAAAACGGGTATTTCGAACTGGTTGTTAAAGCACTTAGAGCTTTGAACGACTTTGCTTGGCAGTGTGTCGTAGTTAGTGAGTCTAAGGTCTTTAATATGTGTTTCTTTATTTTTTACACTTTGTACTCGAACCTTAAAGGTAATAAGACCCAAAATAACAGTGAGCATAACCATACAAAACATGGCGCTTGTTAATGTAAACATATCTACTCCTCAGACTTCTTAGACTTCTTATTAAATAAGATTACTTCAATTTAGAATGGTAGTTTCATACCTGGTGGTAATTGCATACCCGATGTTAAGCCACCCATTTTTTTAGATTTAGTTTCTTCTGCTTTACGCGTTGCGTCGTTAAATGCCGCAGCTACTAAATCTTCAAGCATGTCTTTGTCGTCTTCGAATAATGAAGGATCAATTGTTACAGATTTAGTTTCATTAGCGCATGTCATTAGGACTTTTACTAAACCACCACCTGACTCACCTGTTACTTCAATTGTTGCTAATTCGTCTTGCGCTTTTTTCATGTCGTCTTGCATTTTTTGCGCTTGCTTCATCATGTTGCCTAACATTCCGCCTTTCATAACTACCTCTTTACTTAAATATTTGTATGTTGTTTTAATGCTCTGTTGGTTTAACAGAGTCGGGAATTAAAGTTGCATCAAAATTATCTTGAAGTGCTTGCACTAGCGGATCATTTTCAATGCTTTGTTTTGTGTCTTCTACTTTTTCTTGGTATACCTTAGCTTCAACTACAGCAGGTGTTTCTATTGCTTGCTCTACAGTGTTTACTGTTACCTTTACATTAAAGCCGTAATAGTCACATACGCCCTTCTCTAGTTTTGCGATATATCTTTCTAAAGTTGCATGTTCTTTTGACAGGCTTAGCTCCACGCTATGCTTACCGTCTTCTGATTTAATGGTTTGTACAGCCGCATTTTCAGCAAGCTGTTGGGCTATGCCATGAATAGGTAAATTTTTAACAATAGCTGGCCAGTTTTCTAAAGCTAAATCATGCACTTGAGCCTGAATATTTTGAGCCGGCGTAGCTGGAACTGGTTTAGCTGGAACTGGCACAGTTTGAGCTGGCGCCTGTTCTGTTACTGGCGCTGCGCTTGCCTGGCCGTTAGGAGTTGTTGGTTTAACTTGAGCTGGTGCTTGATTATTTAGCTGTGAACCTGAAACATTCGCAACATTAGAAGAGCCTGATGCTACACCTTCGTCTCCACCTTCTACCGGTTTAAAAGCCAACATGCGTAAGACTGTCATTTCAAAACCACTACGTGCATCGGGTGCGTAACTTAAATCGCGCTTGCCATGCAAAGCTATTTGATAATAAAGCTGTAAATCTTCAGCATTCATTTTATCTGCAAGTACTTGCATCGCTTCTTTATCAATTGTTAAATCTTCTGCACTACCCGGTAATACCTGACTCACACTTAGGTGGTGAATAGTTGAAATTAATGCATCAAGTACCGCATTAAAATCTGCAACCCGTTCAGCTAGAACATTCACTTGTTCTAACAATGCTTTAGCATCGTTATCGTTTAAGGCATTTAAGAGTTTGAAAATGTAGTCGCGGTCTATGTAGCCAAGCATGTTTGCTACATCTGCACTTTTAACTTCGCCTTGTCCGTACGCTAATGATTGATCCAGCAAACTTAAAGCATCTCGCATACTGCCATCGGCAGCTTGAGCTAATAAACGTAGCGCATGTTGTTCAAATACTACGGCTTCTTTACCTAAAACTTCTGCAAGATAGTTCTCAATCATATCTGCAGGCATACGCGTTAAGCTAAATTGTAAGCAGCGCGATAGAATCGTAGCAGGTAGTTTTTGAGGATCAGTAGTCGCTAGTAAAAATTTAACATGTGGTGGTGGCTCTTCTAAAGTTTTAAGCAAGGCATTAAAACTGTGGTTAGAGAGCATGTGCACCTCATCGATAAGGTAAACCTTGTAGCGACCTTGTGTAGGTGCGTACTGAACGTTATCGAGAATTTCGCGAGTGTCTTCTACTTTGGTTCTTGA
>CAYZLE010000239.1:0-2388 GCA_964479305.1 uncultured Gammaproteobacteria bacterium
ATAAACTTTACCCGCGCTAACGAAATTGAAGCCGACCGTATTGGCATAAAGCTTCTGAACAAAGCTGAGTATGACCCTCAGGGTATGGTTAACTTTTTTAGTGTTCTACAAAAGAAAAGAAGCGCGCAAGAGCTTGAACCTTATCAGCACTTATTAACGCACCCGCTAGACAATATTCGTATAGCCGAAGCGCAAAACAGAATTGCTAAACTCAAAAAGCCTGCTGCTTACAGACAGCATGACGACTTTAGCTACATTAAAGCACGTATTACCGCTTTAAATAGCCGTAACCCTATTAACTTATTAAATGCTAGCGCAGCAGTTAATAACAGTGAACTAGGTCAATACGAGCAAGCACAGGTTTACGAAGTCAATAATAAATGGAAAGAAGCTAAGCTTATTTATAAAAAGCTTATTCAAAACTCTAGCCGAAATGCCTTTATTTTAGGTTTAGCCAGATGCGACCTTGCTCTAAGCAACTACAACGATGTTATTAACCTTCTTAAACCCTACAATCGAATTTTTCCAGACAACTTATCGGTTAATTACTATTATGCCGAAGCGCTTATGGGGCAAAAACAATATCCGCAAGCAATTGAGGTTTTAAATAGCCTGTTAGAGAGCAATAGCCAAAACCAAGCCCCCATTTATCGTCTACTCACTCAAGCCTATAACAAAGATAAACAGGCTTACTTAGCCAATACAACACAAGCTCAGTATTTAATAGAGACTGGTGACTATAATAATGCGGTCATACTATTAAAGTCTTTAATCAATAAACCCAGCGCTAAGGGTGCAAGCACTCTGAATAAACAGCAAAGGCTTGTCATTCAAAATTTACTAGATGATATAAGAGCCTACCAAAAGAAGATTAAAGCACTTTAACAATACCTCGATAAAACCATTTTATTACGAGCAATATTACGGTATTATCGTCCTATTGAAATTAGCCTAATATTGCATGCGTAACCTTAACTACAATCACCTATATTACTTTTGGACAGTCGCCAAACAGGGCTCTGTGTCTAAAGCTGCTGACTTATTATTTCTAACACCTCAAACCATCAGTGGGCAAATACGTGCGCTTGAAGAAAGCATAGATAAAAAGCTATTTGAAAAAAGTGGTCGTAATTTAAAGTTAACTCAATTTGGTCACACCTTATTTCAATATTGTGAAGACATTTTCAAGCTTGGTAGCGAAGTAGTAGACCTAGTTAAAGGCAAAGATACAAACCAACAAAGAAACTTTAGGGTCGGTTTGTCAGAACACGTTCATAAGCCAATTGCTTACTCATTATTAGAACCGGCTTTACACCTTGAACCAAGCTTTCGTTTAAGCTGTGTTGAAGGCAACTTAGAACATTTGATTTCAGACCTCACATTACATAAGTTAGATCTAATTCTTTCTAATGTGGCCTTACCTCCTAACCCTAATGTAAAGGTGTACCACCATGAACTTGGGGAAAGTGGTTTGACCTTTTTTGCTTCTTTGCCTTTAATTGCCAAATTTAGCGCCCCCTTCCCTGAACTATTAGAAGATGCACCATTTTTACTGCCCACTGAAGACTCACCTTTGCGACGCAGTTTGGAACTATGGTTTTCACAGCAAGAACTTAAACCCAAAATCATTGGTGAGTTTAGTGATGGCGCCTTACTCACTTCATTTGGGCAAGCAGGCGCAGGCATATTTGTGTCGCCAACAGCGATTAAATCTGAAATAATGCGTCAATATAACGTTGAAGAGTTAGGCAGCGTAAATTCGGTTACAGAAACCTATTACGCAATTACTGCTGACAAGCATTTAAAACATGAAGCTGTTTTAGCTGTAACTCAAAAAGCTCAGAAAAACCTTTTCAACAACAGCAAATAGTCGGAATTTACGAACTATTGATTATAAAGCAAGCTTGTTTGGTATTTTTGAGTTTCAATAATTGCTGAAAACTCTAATTCAACGTTTTTTCCGAACAAAAAAAGCCTCATAACCGAATTTTATATCGGAAATACCTGCCCTATAATACTTACAAGTTTTGAGGCAATCCTCCTCCATGCTCTCAAAACGATAGCTGAAATTATCGACCTCCCTTTTTCGATATTATTTGTTACAAAGCTACTTTTGCCACCGTTCTTAATACGGTGGCTTTTTTTTATCTAAAATTCGCTAATTCAAGCTTTATGAGTTTAATAAAAATAATATTATTAGGCTTTTAAATGACCGTCATGAAAACTAAATACTTTATAATATAAAATCAATTTACACATACAAGAGTACACATAAGCAATGAGGCTTACAAAGAAAAAATCTGAAACTAAAACTGGCTTAGTATTAGCTGGCGGCGGCGCTAGAGCAGCCTACCAAGTTGGTGTGATTAAAGCGATTAGCGAAGTACT
>CAYZLE010000240.1:0-2340 GCA_964479305.1 uncultured Gammaproteobacteria bacterium
CAATGGTAAACACTGAACTTAGTAATCGAATTCTATCGACTATCCATTGTTTTCTATGTTCGTAGTTTTGCTGCGTTTCCTTATCATAACCACATAAAAACGTGCGTCTAACGCAACGCGATATGATGTGATAATACGGTGTATCAGATAGTGATATTTGTTCTTTCCTTGGTCTGCCCATTTTGCTCTCCTTTGATGCTTTTTCCTTGATCGCTATTCCTTTAACGACTTCTGATAACTGTAAGTAAGTAGAGATTAATTGTCAAACCAAAATCCGACGCTTCCTTCGAATGGGTTGCTACCTTTTTTTCAAAAAAAAGGTTGGCCATCAAGCCAACCCTTTTTCCATCATACGAAAGTACGCTTTAATTTATTTTGGTTTTCACCATAAAAACTAAAGTGCACCAGCCTCTTTAAAAGCTTTCTCTGCGCCCGGATGTAAAGGAGCAGATAATGCATCTTTTGCCATTTCTGATACTTCTAAATTAGCAAACGCTGGATGCAATTTACGGAAGTCACCAATATTAGTAGTTGCCGCTTTAACAATTTGGTATATCGCGTTTTCTGAAGCACCGGCAGAAGTAACGATTGTTGCACCTACACCGAATGTACTAACGTCTGCTGCTGAACCAGTGTACATACCACCTGGGATTTTTGCAGAACGATAAAATGAATTGTCAGCGATTAATTTATCTACACCAGGACCCGTCACTGAAACAACAACGCTATCACATGATGTTGTCGCTTCTTTTATTGAACCACTTGGGTGACCAACAACAAAGGCGATTGCGTCAACTTTGTTATCGCAAAGTGCTTTTGATTGCTCACTAGATTTTAGTTCAGATGTTAATTTGAAATCAGATAACGTCCAACCTTTAGCGCCTAATAATGCTTCCATTGTTGCACGAGTACCTGATCCTGGGTTGCCTACGTTTACACGCTTACCTTTCAAGTCATCGAAGGTTGTTACACCTGCATCAGCTCGGGCAATAACTGTAAATGATTCAGGGTGTACTGACATTACCGCACGTAGGTCTTTGTAAGCACCAGCATCTGCGAATTTTGATGTACCATTATAGGCATGATATTGCCAATCTGATTGAGCAACACCTAAGTCAAGCTCACCTGCACGGATAGTATTGATGTTATAAACCGAACCACCTGTACTTTCTACTGAACAACGAACACCGTGCTCTTTTTTTCCTTTATTAACTAAACGGCAAAGTGCTCCGCCTGTTGGGTAATAGACGCCGGTAACACCACCAGTGCCGATAGTTACGAATTCACCAGTTGCTTTTTTAACAGTCTCAACTGCACCAGCGGCCATATCTTTTGTAGCTTCTGTTGTTTTACTTGCTACCTCCTCAGCTTTGTCACAGCCCACTAGAGCAGTGAATGCTAGTGCCATAAAAGTCATTTTAAGTTTCATAAGTTTCTCCAAATTTATATAATAATTTATTAAAAATACTTGTTTACAGCTAGTGTTAGCTATAAACGCTTTTTATGCTGTTACAGATGCAGCCATTCTACGTCTCTGTAACCAAGCGACAAATAATGCCAATAAAATAGCTGGTATATAGACCAGTTCTTTTGGTGGTCGATTTGTTTTAGTTTTAACTCCGGTAATTTCCCAGTCAAAGCCAACCCCAGCTTTTTCTGCGGCGCTGCCAAAACCAACGGTATCAACAATAAAGCCGTTATCACTTTTATTAAGTTCTAGACCAAGAGCAGATAAACGATCATTTGCTGAACCTTTTGTATCATCGAGTTGTAGGCTAACGGTCTTCTTAATGAACTTACCCTCTAAGGTTTCTCCCTCAACATTTAGGTCAATAAACTGACCTTCTTTCATGGAGTCTACTTTACTGAAAAGCTCACTTGCAGGTGTGTTTTGTGTTGGTGCATACGCTTTGTCCCAGAAAAAACCAGGTCTAAAGAATGCGAATGCAATCACAAGCAGTAGAATAGTTTCTAACCATTTAGATTTTGTCAGCCAATAGCCTTGCGTTGCAGCAGAGAAAATCAAAATACCTGCAATAGCTCCAAAGATAATTAATGAAAGCTGCCAAACACTGCCAACATCAATTAGCAGTAGTTGCGTGTTGAAAATAAACATAAACGGCAAGATGGCTGTTCGTATGTCATAGGTGAAACCTTGTATACCCGTCTTAATTGGGTCGTCACCTGATATGGCCGCGGCGGCGTAGGCGGCTAGCCCGACAGGAGGAGTGTCATCCGCTAAAATACCAAAATAGAATACGAATAAATGCACAGCGATCAACGGCACGATTAAGCCATTTTCTGCACCCAAGCTCACAATCACTGGCGCCATTAAGGTTG
>CAYZLE010000241.1:0-2340 GCA_964479305.1 uncultured Gammaproteobacteria bacterium
TAAGTCTTCTGTGGGCAGGTGGTTATAAGTTTGGCACGCCCGAGAGGATTCGAACCTCCGACCTTCGCCTCCGGAGGGCGACGCTCTATCCAGCTGAGCTACGGGCGCATTGAGCGCAGCATCATACCGCGCTGGCTATTAAGCTACAAGAATCATGTTAAACCCGTCTAGTTCGTTCTAAACCGCTATAAAGCAGCCTGGCTGTAAAACAGTGCAATGTAGGCCTCAAAAACTGTTAGAATGCGCGCCATAAATTTAATGCTATATTTTTACCTATATTTGGAGATTTACCATGGCAGTTGAACGTACATTATCTATCATTAAGCCTGACGCAGTTGCTAAGAACGTTATTGGCGAAATTTACTCTCGTTTTGAAAAGGGCGGTTTACAAATTGTTGCTGCTAAAATGGTTCAGTTATCTGACGAACAAGCGGGTGCTTTTTACGCTGTTCATAAAGAACGTCCATTCTATGATGCACTTGTTAGCTTTATGACTTCTGGCCCTGTTTTAGTATCTGTACTCGAAGGTGAGAACGCTATTTTAAATCACCGTGAAATTATGGGTGCTACTAACCCTGCTGAAGCGGCTGCGGGCACTGTTCGTGCTGATTTTGCTGCAAGCATCGACGAAAATGCGGTTCACGGTTCAGACGCTGCTGAAACGGCTGCAGAAGAAATTGCTTTCTTCTTTAGCGGTGAAGTAACTGTTGCGCCACGTAAGCGCTAATACAAAGACGACACCTGTATGACGGCAACAACGGAAAAAGTTAATTTATTGGGTTTAGATTTACCCGCAATGGAAGCCTTTGTTGCCGATCAACAAGAGAAACCTTTTCGTGCCAAACAACTTATTAAGTGGATTCATCAGCAAGATTTAAGTAATTTTGATGACATGCTCAACTTAAGCAAGGTGTTTAGAGCACGTTTGCAAGAAATTGCACATATTGAAGCACCCGAAATCATCTTAGATCGTGAGTCTAAAGACGGTACACGTAAGTGGTTATTAAAGTTAAAGCCGCAAAATGGCGAGAATACTGAAAAACCCAATATCGTAGAGATGGTTTATATTCCTGAGAATGATCGAGGCACCTTATGCGTATCGTCGCAGGTGGGTTGTACGCTAGATTGTTCTTTTTGTTCTACTGCAAGGCAGGGCTTTAGCCGTAACCTTGATAGTAGTGAAATTATTGGTCAGCTTTGGCTGGCAAAACAATGTCTGCAAGATAAAGGCAAGAAAGTCACGAATGTTGTGATGATGGGTATGGGCGAGCCTTTGCATAATGTTAAAGCCGTTGTACCTGCAATGCAGCTTATGATGGAAGACAATGCTTATGGTTTAAGTCGCCGCCGAGTGACTTTAAGTACGGCTGGCGTTGTACCTATGATTGACCACCTTAAAGAGGTGAGTAATGTGAGTTTGGCTGTGTCGCTACATGCGGGTAACAACGAATTGCGCGATAAACTTGTGCCAATCAACAAGAAGCATCCCCTAGAAGAGCTATTAGAAGCGTGTAAGCGTTATGTGAGTAATGCCCAGCAAAAACGTCACATTACTTTTGAGTATGTGATGTTAGCGGGCGTTAATGATCAGCCTGAGCATGCACGCGAGTTGCTTGAAATTTTAAAAGACGTTCCATCTAAAATTAACCTTATTCCATTTAACCCATTTCCGCAGTCGGGCTATGAACGTTCTAGCCAGAAGGCAATTGATAGGTTCGGTAAAATTTTACAAGACGGTGGTTTGGTTACTATTACTAGACGTACCCGTGGCGAAGATATTGATGCGGCTTGCGGTCAGCTTGCTGGTGATATTAAAGACCGTAGTCAGCGACACCTGAAGTTTGTTGAGCCACGCTTTGGTTCACGTTCAAGCAAGGCCAGTAAATCTAGTAAATCGGCAAACCAATAAAGCTATCTTGGGTTAAATTAAACCCGCTAAATAGGGTTTACAGCAGTCTAAGCCCTTTACAGAGCTTAGCTTTTTCCGCATACTCGAACATTATCGCCCATATGGCTAAACTATGACTCGTCTTATGAAAAAAATTACGCTTATTTCTCTTTTTCTTCTTGTGCTTAGCGGCTGTGCAACTACAGGTTCAACTACTACTCGTTCTGTTAAAGCCTCAGATGCTAATACTCAACTAGGTGCAGCTTACCTTAACCAGGGTAATTATGTACGCGCAAACACAAAGCTAACGAAAGCTATTGAGCAAGACCCAAACAATGCTAAAGCGCACAGTATTTTTGCTATTTTAAAAATGCGTTTAAAGCAAGATGACGAAGCCCGTAAAGCTTTTGATAAGGCTTTAAGTTTAACGCCTGATGATCCAACTATATTAA
>CAYZLE010000242.1:0-2315 GCA_964479305.1 uncultured Gammaproteobacteria bacterium
TTTTAGGTACCAGCGCCGCAAGGCGTGAGAGTTCGAGTCTCTCCTTTCGCACCATGACATAACAACAAGGTATATAACGATCGAGTTATCCTTGAAATAAAAACACACATCTATATATACAACATTCAATCATTTACTTTTAGGTTATTTACCCATGCAAGTTACTGTTAGTACAACTGAAGGTTTAGGTCGTGAAATGCAAGTGCAGGTTCCGGCTGAGAAATTTCAAACTGCTTTTGATAAGCGAATCGATGAACTATCAACGAAAGTAAAAATTGATGGTTTCCGTAAAGGCAAAGTGCCATTAAAAGTTGTTAAGCAACGCTATGCAGCAGAAGTAACCGGTGAAGTAACCGAAGAAATCGTAAAGAATGCTTATTTAGAAGCATTAGAAAGTGAAAAGCTTAACCCAGCGGGTATGCCACACTTTCACCCTGAGCCAGTTAAGCTAGGCGAAGATATTTCATTTAAAGCAACCTTCGAAGTTTACCCAGAAGTAAAAGTTGCGGACATGAGCAAAGTTAAAGTTCAGCGCCCAGTAACAGAAGTAAGCGATGCAGACGTGACGAAGGTTATTGATAACCTGCGTGATCAGCATGCTGACTGGAAAACAGTTTCACGCAAAGCTAAGAACGACGACCAAGTTGTAATGGACTTTGTGGGTAAAGTTGACGACGAGCCATTTGATGGCGGTAAAGCTGAGAAGTATCCTCTTAAACTAGGTTCTAACAGCATGATCCCTGGTTTTGAAGAGCAAGTTATCGGTATTAAAGCGGGTGACTCTAAAGAAATTAAAGTTGATTTCCCTGAAGACTATCGTAATGTTGAATTAGCTGGTAAAGCGGCTGTTTTCGATATTACAGCTCACGAAGTTCAAGAAAAAGAATTAGCAGAAGTAAACGACGAATTTGCAGCTAAAGCTTTACGTGAAGGCGCTACTGTAGCTGATTTAGAAAGCGACGTTAAAAAGCATCTAGCAAACGAGCTTGTTCAGCACCAAAAAGCTGTTGTTAAAAAAGCTGTTATGGACGCGATGCTTGAAAAACATAAGTTTGACGTGCCTAATTCACTAGTTGACCAAGAAATTGAAGTGCTAGCAAAACAAGCTATGCAAAAAATGGGTATTGAGAACGTTGATAGCATTGACCCATCAAAACTTCCTCGTGAGCCATTTGAAGAAGAAGCAAAACGCCGTGTATCTTTAGGCTTGTTGCTTGCTGAAATTATTAAAGAGCAAAACATTACCGCTGACGCAGACAAAGTGAAAGAAACAATCGAAACCTTGTCTAAAAACTACGACCAGCCAGAAGAAGTGGTTAAGTACTACTACAGCAACCAGCAAATGATGCAAAATGTTCAAAGCATGGTTATTGAAGACCAAGTTGTTGAATGGGTGCTAGAGTCTGGTAAAGTAAGTGATAAGAAAGTAAGCTTTGACGAGTTAGTTGAGCTTAGCCAACAAGGCCAGCAAGGCGCATTCTAAGAATAGCCTGTTAGCTTTAAATAAGTTCTTACCAGAAAAATTCTTGCCAGATAAAAAATAATATAAGAGGGTAGTATGTTTACAAATAAACCATTTTCAAATTCTTCATCGCCTATACAGTCGCCTGAAGCAATTACAGTGTTTGAAGATACGCCTCGTGGCATGTTTAGTTACGACATCTACTCTCGTTTATTGAAAGAGCGAGTTATCTTTTTAGTAGGCCAAGTAGAAGACTACATGGCTAACTTAATTGTTGCTCAGTTGCTTTTCTTAGAGTCTGAAAACCCTGAGAAAGATATTTCAATTTATATTAACTCTCCTGGCGGCTCAGTAACCGCTGGTATGGCGATTTACGACACAATGCAATTCATTCAGCCTAAGGTAAATACGCTGTGTATTGGCCAAGCATGCAGTATGGGTGCTTTGTTAATGACAGGTGGTGCTGAAGGCAAACGTTATGCATTACCGCATTCACGTTTTATGATTCATCAACCTTTAGGTGGCTTCCAAGGTCAGGCGACTGATATTGATATTCACGCTAAAGAAATTCTTACAATCAAAGAACGTCTGAACCATATTATGGCTGGTCATACAGGCCGAGATATTGAAGAAATTCAGCGTGATACAGAGCGTGATAACTTTATGTCGGCAGCAGAAGCCAAAGAATACGGTTTAATTGACGAAGTGATTGATAAACGCATTAAGTAAGCAGTCTCAACGTTAAGATAAAAAGGCCGAAAGGCCTTTTTTCGTTTATAGCCCCTGTTTGAATGAAAAGTAGCCGTTTACATGAAAAAAAGGCTTATTTATCCAGTAATATTCCCGAAATATG
>CAYZLE010000243.1:0-2313 GCA_964479305.1 uncultured Gammaproteobacteria bacterium
ATATAGAAACAACCCTTACGCATACCGAAGCCGAAGCTTTAATTTTAGAACACAACCTTATTAAAGAATTTAAACCGCGCTACAACATCTTGCTGCGCGATGATAAAAGCTATCCGCATATTCATGTTTCCGATCATGCCTTTCCGCGCTTAAGTTCTCATAGAGGCCTTAAAAGCAAAAAAGGTAAGTATTACGGCCCATACCCAAGTACCGGTGCCGTAAGGCATGCCAATCAGTTTTTACAAAAACTCTTTAAAATTCGCACCTGCGAAGACAGCGAATTTGCCAACCGCAGCCGACCTTGTTTGCAACATCAAATAAACCGCTGCAAAGCACCGTGTGTAGACTTGGTAAGCCAAGAAGAATATGCCCAAGATATGCGCCATGTGAGTTTATTCTTAGATGGCAAAAGCGAAGACATAATGAATGAATTGATTCAACAAATGGATCAGGCCTCAGAAAACCTAGAATTTGAAACCGCCGCTGAACTGCGCGACCAAATCAGCGCATTGCGTACCGTAGTGCAAAAACAATTTGTATCTGGCGTTAAAGGTAATGTAGACATTGTGGCCGTTTATTATGCTGCAGGCATTGCCGTAGTTGAGCTAATGTTTATTAGAGCAGGGCGCGTACTGGGCAATAAAAGCTTTAACCCTAAAATACCCGACGAAACCAGTGAAGAAGAAATTTTATCGGCGTTTTTACTGCAATTTTATCTAAAGCACGACATTCCCCAAGAAATTATTACATCTATAGCAGTAGAAGACGCTGAAGTGCTAGCAGAGCTATTTACAGAGCGTTCAGGTCATAATGTAAGCATTGCCAATAATGTGCGCTCAGAGCGCCTACGTTGGCAACAACTGGCGCAAGATAACGCGCAGCAATCACATAAACGTCTATCATCATCTAAAGCTAGTCATGTTCAGCGTATAGAGCAGCTACAAGCCTTGCTGCAACTAGAAGATGCGCCCGAACGTATGGAGTGTTTCGATATAAGCCATACCATGGGTGAAGAAACCGTTGCCTCTTGTGTAGTGTTTAATAACGAAGGCGCGCTAAAGTCAGACTACAGACGTTTTAACATTCGCGATATAACAGGCGGTGATGATTACGCGGCGATGAAGCAAGCGCTAGAGCGCCGTTACAAACGCATATTGAAAGAGTCAGCCGTGTTGCCAGACATCATCTTTATAGATGGTGGCAAAGGTCAGGTTAGTCAGGCTCTAGAAGTGCTTAAAGAGCTTCAAGTCGACTCTATTTGTGTAGTTGGTGTAGCCAAAGGCCCAGAAAGAATAGCCGGTGAAGAAACACTAATCATTCCGCATCTAAATGCAGAAATAAACCTAGAAAGCGACAGCCCAGCCTTGCACCTAATTCAACAAATACGCGACGAGGCACATCGCTTTGCCATAACAGGGCATCGCGCTAAACGCGGTAAAAAGCGCACACGTTCAGTCTTGGAAGATATCGAAGGTCTAGGGCCTAAGCGTCGCCAAAGCTTACTCAAAGCTTTTGGTGGCCTACAAGGCATCAAGGAAGCCTCAATAGAAGAAATGACAAAAGTTACAGGAATCAGTAAAAAACTGGCACAATTGATATATTCCGAACTACACTAATAAAGTATATAAAAATGAAGTCTTCAATACCCAATATTCTCACCTATTTAAGGTTACTTTGCGTACCGCTAATGTGCTACTTATTTATAAGCGAAGTAGAACACTACAGGCTTTGGTGTACCGTATTGTTTATCGTGGCATCAATAACCGACTGGTTAGATGGCTACCTAGCAAGGCTTTGGAAAGTAGAGTCACCGTTTGGCGCGTTTCTAGACCCAATAGCCGACAAAATTCTAGTGGCAACAGCCCTAATACTGCTCGTGTCCGACAACTACTACATCATGCCAAGCTACTTCATTACCATTCCCGCTATTATCATCATTAGCCGCGAAATATTAATATCGGCATTACGAGAGTGGATGGCGCAATTACAGCTATCTAATGCCGTTAAAGTATCTAACTTAGGTAAATACAAAACCACATTTCAAATGCTGGCAATTATATTTTTACTGTACGGGCAAAAAATCTATACCTTCATAGATTCACAGCGAGTAGGTACCGTTTTACTGGTGATAGCAGCGGCTCTAACGCTTATCTCAATGGCAAATTATTTATCAAGCGCCTTTAAAGAAATAAAAGAATAAAAAACTAGAAAATAGGGTTGACGAATATCAAATAGCTTGTAGAATACGCGCCTCGTTAAGCAGAAACGCTTAGCAAATTGATCTGCGGGAATAGCTCAGTGGTAGAGCACAAC
>CAYZLE010000244.1:0-2309 GCA_964479305.1 uncultured Gammaproteobacteria bacterium
GGCATGTTGATTATTGGGCGCCCTCTTTTAGATTTATTTAATCATAATGCGAAGGTTGGATTGTTCGGACGTTCATATAAAAAAGCCATTCAAAAGCGTATGCACTTATTTAGAAGCGGCAACCCTTATCGTGTTGTTAGAGAGCTTCCTAATGGCATGATAATAGAAATAAAAGGTGTGCCTTTGCCTAACGGTGGCTACGTAACAACCTTTGATGATATTACTGAGTTTATGGGGGCGCAGGCGGAACTTGAAATAGCGAATTCAAATTTAGAAAATCGTGTAGCTGAAAGAACAGGCACTATTGAAAACATAAACGAAAACTTGCTCGCGGAAATTAAGCGACGCGAAAATACAGAGGCGGAGCTAATAAAAGCAAAGGCTGCTGCTGATGAAGCCAACCTAAACAAGTCGGAGTTTTTAGCTCAGGCAAGCCACGATATTTTGCAGCCATTAAATGCAGCTAACCTATATAGTTTTGCTCTTTT
Organism: uncultured Gammaproteobacteria bacterium; assembly: GCA_964479305.1. Taxonomy (GTDB): domain Bacteria; phylum Pseudomonadota; class Gammaproteobacteria; order HTCC5015; family HTCC5015; genus JAHDBX01. The sequence goes on from CAYZLE010000244.1 coordinate 489, forward strand.
AGAAAATAGCGAATTACCAGAATTAGAAGCTAAAACAGTTACTAATTTACAACGCTCCATTAAATCTGCGGAAACTATTATTTCCACTTTGTTAGAAATTTCACGTTTAGATACCGGCACAATTAAACCTAAGTACTCGGTATTTAGCATACATGAGCTTCTTAGCAATCTTGTAGAACAGTTTAGGGTAACAGCTCACCCTGATGTTGAAATACGCGTAGTGCCTTCTACGCTATATATTAGGTCTGATAAGGATTCGTTATCACGCGTTATACAAAACTTGTTATCTAACGCTATTAAATACACACAAAACGGAAAAATTTTAATTGGTTGTCGTAGAACTGAAAATGACGTTAAAGTTTCTGTATATGACACTGGCGCAGGTATTCCTGAAAAAGACCTACCTTTAATTCATCAAGATTTTTATCGTTGTAATACGCATATCTCAAGTGGCGTTGGTTTGGGCTTGGCTGTTGCGCGCCGTTTTTGCAATTTATTAGGTCATGAAATTTCAGTTGAGTCTAGAGTGGGTGTGGGTAGCCATTTTAGCGTATTGATAGAAAGAGCAGATGCTTCAGACTTTGTTCAAGCAACGAGTAATGTTACAAGTATTAACTCTTTTAAAGGCTTAAAGGTACTTTATATTGATGATAACTTTGAAAGTTTAGATGCGACATCAAGCCTTCTTAGTCGTTGGGAGTGCACAGTTAAAACCTGTTCTCAAACTGAGCATGCTGTTGAAATTTGTAAGCGCTTTAAGCCGCACTTTATTCTAATGGATTACCAACTCGGAAATGAAACTGACGGGATTACTTTAGCCAAAGAAATATATGCTGAGTATGCCAATGAAAACAAAATTTGCTTAGTGTCAGGTGCTCCAGACAAAAACATTGAAGACTTAGCGAATGAAAACGATATGGACTTCTTGAAAAAGCCTGTGAGGCCTGCTCAACTCAGAGCCTTGTTGTCGCTGAAAGTAAATACTTGATTGGAAAATTGAATATTAAGGTTGCGTTTTTATATCAGTAATTAGTTCGTTTAATTTTACAACAGCCTGCGTACGATTGTTTACAGATAGTTTTCTTAAAATGACTGTTACATGTGCCTTAACAGTTGCCTCAGTAATATTTAACTCAAAAGCAATTTGCTTGTTTAACAAACCATTTCGAATAAGTTGAAGAACTCTATATTGCTGAGGAGTTAAATCAGATATTTGTTGAGCTAAAGTTTTCTCATCGTCAGCCAAACTATTAAGCTTGCCTCGATACTTCTCTGGCACCCATTGCTCGCCATCAATAATAGATTTTAAACCTTCGTAGATTTCATCTGCAGCAAGAGCTTTGGTGATATATCCACTAGCACCATGCCCTATTGCTTTACTCACAACTTCGTTAGTGTCATGAGCTGAAACAATAACAACTGGCAAAGCAGGATAACTTTGCCTAATTACCACTAAACCATATAAGTCATGGCTGCCCGGCATATTTAAGTCGAGTATTAACAAATCTAAATCTTTATGATTTGTTGCCAAGGTTTGTAAGGTGTCATCAAATGTAGCCGATTCACTAATCACAGCATTTTCAAAACGCGAATTGATAATGCCTAGCAAGGCATTTCGAAATAGCGGGTGATCATCGGCTACATGAAAATTAACCATTAGCGATTAATTCTGTGTTCAATGAGAGAGTCAACAACACTAGGGTCAGCAAGTGTTGAAGTGTCGCCAAGTTCTGCAAAGTCATTAGCTGCAATTTTGCGTAATATGCGTCGCATAATTTTTCCAGAACGTGTTTTAGGTAAAGCATCTGTCCATTGAATGAT
>CAYZLE010000245.1:0-2292 GCA_964479305.1 uncultured Gammaproteobacteria bacterium
TGGTCGTGATCGAAAAATTAAAAAATTGTGGGGCAGTGTTGAGAGTAAGAAATTTTAGTAAGAATTTAGTTTGCAAAAGACTTATTCATAAAGGCTATGCCTATGCCTGTTAACTTTAAAGCCACTACAAGAAATGTAGTGGCTTTGTTATTTATTTGCCTATCTTTAGCTTGTTTGTACCCAGGTTTAACCTTGCCAGTTTTAGAACTCAAGATTAGTGCACGTTTGCCTTTGCTAGGCGATATATTAATGTACGAACAGAAACAAAGCATTGTTGAATCTATTCGCTCCTTGTTGGAAAGCAAAAATACCTTGGTCGCCTATTTAATTTTCTTGTTTAGTATTGCCGTTCCAGTATTAAAGGCACTTTTGCTAATTGGGATTATTGCTTTTCCATATCATAAAGCGGCAAAAAATATAGCCCGCTTCATTAGTGCTATAGGCAAGTGGTCAATGGCAGATGTGTTTGTGGTGGGGGTTTTTATGGCTTTTCTTGCAGGGCAGGCCAACAGTAATATAGAGGCTAGTTTGCATAATGGCTTTTATTATTTCACGGCGTATTGTGTCTTATCTATTATTGCTATGCAGTTTTATAAGGCTGTAGATAAGCAATAGGCAAAAAAAAACCAAGTTAGCTGGGGTATGCTAACTTGGAAATACTTTACAAAGATATGGTCAGCAAGCCGGTCAAATAGAGGGAGAGAGAGAGGCTGGCTTGCTTTCCATGTTTATAATTTAGTACAGGCTTTGAGAAAAAAATACCACTAATAGGCATTAGGTAGTGTTTTAGCGATAAACGGTTTTTTTGTATATTTGGCTTTATAGCAGACAAAAAAATACCAGGTTCATGACCTGGTATAAAGGTAGTAAAAGAGGCTCAACACAATACAAAGAGGAGGAGAGAGAGAAATTTGAAGCCTCTTAATTGTTATTTATAGTCTTAATTTAAAATAAAAACAGAGTAAACTAACTCATAGGTAGTCTTTTGCCGATAAGTGGTTTTATATGAATGAAATAGACAGTTTGTTACAAGAAATATGGTCTGACGACAGAGTGGACCACCATGAAAAAAAGTTAATTAAACGTTTGGCTAGATCAGAATCGGCTGAAAACGCTTTTGATTACGACTATGTAAGACGCGCCTGTTTCAAAATAGCAGAACAGAAAATTTCTTCGGGCTCAAACGCTACGCTTATTCTTAAAAGCTTAGAGAAGATCAATAAAATAATAAATCGTGCACAGTTGTCAACTTTAGGTGATGAGATTGATGTCTGTTTTAGTCCTGGCGAAGTGTGTCGTAATAAAATTATTAGCTTATTAAAAAGTGCACAGCAACAAATAGACATTTGTGTGTTTACTATTTCAGATAACAAAATTACAAAAGAAATTATTGCGGCGCATGAACGTGGTGTGGCGGTAAGGGTGATAAGCGACAACGATAAGTCGAATGATAAAGGCAGCGATATTCACTTTATGATGAAAAATAAAGTGCCACTTAGAATGGACAAGAGTACTTTCCATATGCATCATAAATTTGCAATAATTGATGATCGTTTAATTAATGGAAGCTTTAATTGGACAAAGAGTGCGACTGATAAAAACCAAGAAAATATTACTGTGTCGAACAGTCAAATTTTAATTAAAAAATTCTCAGGTAAATTTGATGCTTTATGGGCTTCTTATGAAGTCTAAGTTTTAGTATTGCGGGTAAAGCGTCAGTGGTTGTTCTTGTAGTAAGGCTAACTGTTCGCGCAGAGACAAAATATGTTCTTCCCAATAGCGTTGAGAATTAAACCAAGGAAAGGCTATTGGAAATGCGGGATCTTCCCAGCGTTTAGCAATCCAAGCCGCGTGGTGCATAATGCGCAAAGTTCGTAAGGTTTCTATCAGGGCTAGTTCGCTAGTGTTAAATTCACTAAATTCTTCATAGCCTTCTAATATCACTTGTAATTGATCACGCTGCTGGTTTTGATCACCGGATAAAAGCATCCAAATATCTTGTATAGCTGGTGCCATTCTACAGTCGTCAAAATCTACAAAGTGCGCAGTATCATCACGCCATAGTATATTGCCAATGTGGCAGTCAGCATGGCTTCTAATAAATGGCGCTGGGTTATTTTTTAAAGTATCTTGCATACGCAAAATAACATCGTCACTTAGGCTGCTGTAGGCGGTTTTGAGCTCATCAGGAATAAAACTATTCTCGATAATGTTCTTGCTTTGAATGCCATAATCATCAAGTGTAATAGATGGGCGCGAGCTGAAAGGCTTTTGCTGCCCTATACGATGTAG
>CAYZLE010000246.1:0-2286 GCA_964479305.1 uncultured Gammaproteobacteria bacterium
AACTGGCTAGTTTTGATTTAGATTTAAAGAGCTTCTTAATAAGCTCACCCACTAATTCAAAAGTCATATAATTCACTGGAATAACAATTAGAGTAATCATGGTGGCAAATAGGATGCCAAAGCCTAAAGATATGGCCATTGGTATTAAGAATTGCGCTTGCGTGCTTGTCTCTAAAATCAGCGGCGTTAGGCCAGCAAAAGTTGTAAGCGATGTTAGTATTACTGGCCTAAATCTCGCGGCACCTGCATTCAATACGGCATCCATTAAGGCCAAACCTTCTTTGCGTTTTTTATTGATGTAGTCAACGAGTACGAGGCTGTCGTTAATCACAACGCCTATTAAAGCCACCATGCCAAGTATGCTCATAATCGATAAGGTTTTACCTGCAATAATGTGCCCTAAAATTGCTCCAACAAAGCCAACAGGAATAACCGACATAACAATCAATGGTTGCAAGTAGGACTTAAACGGAACGGCTAATAAAACAAAAATGGTAAATAGCACCATGATTGATGTTGTTTTAACGCTACCAAAGGTTTCGGCTTGTTCCTTGGCTTCGCCTTCTAGTTCGTAAGTAATATTGGGATAGTCGATTGTGATGTCATCTAATAAAGCTCTTAAATCAGATTTAATCGCTTCAATGTCTACGGTTTCTTTATTTGCATCTGCTGTTACATTTAAAGTTCTAAATCTATCAACTCTATATAGTGATGACGGACTGGTACCAGAACTTAATGTGGCGACTTCACTTAGTTTAATACTTGCACCATTAGGGAGTTTAATCGGCAAGTTGTACAAATCATTTAAAGAAGAGCGTGAGTTTTTGTCGTAACGAACCATGACTCTAACTTCATCACGCCCGCGTTGTATGCGTTGTGCTTCAGAGCCAAAGAAGGCATTACGAACTTGTCTGGCAATGTCTGAAAGCGACACACCTAAGTTATAAGCTTGTGGTTTTAAATTGATTTCAAATTCATCTTTACCGCCCGATAAACTATCTTGAATATCAAACACGCCTGGGTATTGTTTGAGTTGTTCGCGAACTTGATCTCCAACTATTGCCATGTTGTTTAAATTTTTACCTTTTAATTGAATATCAAAAGGTTCGCCAGAACGACCAAGCTCCGCACGAAAACTTAATCGCTCAGCTCCGGCTATGCTGCCAATACTTCTACGCCACTCTTTTACTATGTCTTTAACAGCAACATCAAGAACACGCTCTTCGGGAGACTGCACTTCAAAACGAACATAACCTGTGTTTTGGTTTTTGCCACCGCTTTGCGTGAGTATGTGTTTGATTACACTTTCGCCTGTTTCAGGGTCAGTGTACTTTACTTGTAATTGACGTGCTTTGTCGGCGATGAAATTAATATTGTCATCAGTGGTTCTAAAGCCAGTTGTTTTCGCCATGCTTAAATAGGAAGTAACTACTTCGCTTTCTACACGTGGGAAGAAAATAAATCGCATCCAGCCTGAAGTCACATAAGTAAAAGTTAAAATAGTAATAACTAAAGTCACCAATAAGGTAATAGATTTATGGTTAAGGCATATTTTTAAAATAGGTTTGTAAAAATCAATAATGGCATTTTCAAAGCCCGTAGATATTTTGCGTTGAAGTTTGAGTAAACCGTTAACATCTTTGCTGGGGTCAATAGGTTTAATGTGACTCATGTGCGAAGGCAAAATAAGTTTTGACTCAATTAGAGACAGTAGTAAAACCGGAATAACAATTAAAGGTATTTGCATGAAAATGGCGCCACGCGCACCTTCAAGAAATAGCATGGGTGTAAAGGCCGCAACCGTCGTTAATATACCAAAGGTAACGGGTACGGCAACTTCATGTGTGCCCTGAATGGAAGCGTCAATTGGGCTTTTGCCCATTGCTTGATGTCGGTAAATGTTTTCGCCGGTAACAATGGCGTCATCCACCACAATGCCTAGTACAAGAATAAAGGCAAACATGCTTACAACGTTAAGTGTCACGCCCATATAAGGCATTAAAATAAATACACCGGTAAAGCAAACCGGTATACCCAAAAATACCCAAAAGGCTACTGAGGGTCTTAAGAAAAGAGTGAGTAATAATAAAACTAAAATGCCACCGTAAAGGGCACTGCTGAGTAGTGTGTTAAGGCGGCCTTTTACAACCTTCGATCGATCACGCCAATAATCAATACTCATACCTTCGGGAAGAGTAGGGCGCGTTTCATCAATGAAATTACGAACCTTTGCTGCAAACGCATCATTTGTTGGTGCGAAAACAGTAAATGGGTCATCACCACTTC
>CAYZLE010000247.1:0-1975 GCA_964479305.1 uncultured Gammaproteobacteria bacterium
TGCATTACCTCGACAAATTTACAGATGCTCAAGTGGCTTATGCAAAATGGGGTTTTTGGTTAACCCTTGCAGCAGGCTTTTCGCCAATACCTTATAAAGTTTTTACTGTTGCCGCTGGTAGTATGAATATGGCGCTTATACCTTTTGTTGTAGCTTCAATAATTGGCCGTGGTGCACGCTTCTTTCTAGTTGCTTTATTGGCAGCAAAACTGGGCCCTAAGTTTGAACCTCAAATTAAAAAGTACATTGAGTGGTTAGGTTGGGCATGTGTAGCCTTATTGCTTGCGGTAGTTGCTTACTTATACTTTAAACATTAGCAAATGCGCCTTGGTCTAGTCATATTTTTAAGTATTATTTTTAGTGGCTGTGCACTGCACCAATGGCAGCCATCGCAGTATACTGTGGCTCGAGGCGATACTTTGTATTCGATTGCTTGGCGCTATAGTTTAAAATATGAACAAATAGCAAAATGGAATAGTTTACAAGTGCCTTATTTGATTTATCCCGGCCAAAGAATTTGGGTAAGTCAACCTCTAAATTATGCAGAAGGTTCAACAGGCTCAGGTGGTTCACAAGTAAATACGGGAAGGTCTCAGTCACCTAATACTTCTGATTCTTCCAGTTCTTCTTCTGCGGGTTCTGGCAATTCATCTCAAAGTAATTCTAGGTCAAATTCAAGAAAAAAACCTATACAGCGAGTAGTTAAAAACGTTAATTGGAAGTGGCCTCTTGAAAAGCCTTATGCTATTAGAGAAGCTTTTTCTGGAAAAGAAAATGAGTCGCAAGGCATTGATTTTAATGCAGATTATGGCAATTCAGTTTTTGCGGCTGGTACGGGTAAGGTTGTTTATAGCGGCACAGGTTTACCTGCTTATGGAAAGTTAATTATTATCAAACACAATGAAACTTTTTTGAGTGCTTATGCCTTTAATAAAACACTTTTAGTGAAAGAAAATCAAAAAGTCGTTGCTGGTCAAAAGATATCAGAGGTTGGACGAAACTTAGACAAACAGTCGGGTTTATACCTTGAAATTCGTAAATTTGGCAAACCAGTAGACCCTAAAAAATATTTACCGTAAGTAACATTTTTAACACCATTTGTCATAAAACCATTGATGTTAACCTTAATCTGGTTGTAATCTTAATTAAACCTTGTATAAGTTGTACAAGGCATGTACATAAAGTACAAGCAATGAGATAAGGATTTCTTATGAGTAGTTTACATGGAAGTGTCACTAAAAGTGGCTTTAAAGGTAGTATCGATATTAATGATATTACGAAAGTGCAAAATTCTACTGCACGAGTAAATGATACTAATACTAGTATTGTAGCTAACACCCCGCAAAAACTGAGCACCGAAGCATCAAAAGAACTTGATGCAACTCGTCTATATTTAAAAGAAATCGAAGTTACCCCTTTATTAAATGCTGAAGATGAAATTCGCCTTGGTAGACAAGTGCAAAAAGGTGTAGTTGTTGCTCGTACAAAAATGATTGTGGCTAACTTGCGTTTGGTTGTGAATATTTCTCGACGTTATTTGAATAGAGGAATGCCTCTACTCGATATTATCGAAGAGGGCAATTTAGGCCTTATTAAAGCTGTAGAAAAGTTTGACCCTGAAAAAGGTTTTCGTTTCTCAACTTATGCAACATGGTGGATTCGTCAATCAATAGAGCGTGGGATCATGAATCAAGCTCGTACGATTCGCTTACCTATTCACGTTATTAAAGAATTAAACACTTATTTGAAAGCATCAACTCAACTCCAGAAAGAAGTTGGGCATGAACCAACACCTGAAGAAGTTGCAGAAATGCTTAATAAGCCCGTTGAAGATGTAACTAAAATCTATAGCGTTAAAGATAATGTATGTTCAATTAATATTCCCATGGGCGAAAATGGTGATGCTCAGTTAGTTGACATGATTGAAGATGAAGAGCTTGAAAGCCCCGAACAGAATTTATTAGGTGAAGAAGTA
>CAYZLE010000247.1:1985-2237 GCA_964479305.1 uncultured Gammaproteobacteria bacterium
AGCAACGTGGTGTTATGGTTCGCCGCTTCGGCCTTCAAGGCCATGATAAAACCACGCTAGAAAAAGTAGGTAAAGAGTTAGGCGTGACACGTGAACGTGTTCGTCAAATTCAAATAGAAACACTTGAACAGCTTCGTCGTCTTTTGATATCTAAGGGTTTTACGCTAGATATGCTGCTTAAATAAATTATAGCTGCCAATTGGCAGCTATCTTCATTTTTCTTTGCAAATATATTAATTGATGAATGTTCAA
>CAYZLE010000248.1:0-2180 GCA_964479305.1 uncultured Gammaproteobacteria bacterium
GTTAAAATTCCTGAACAAGCCGACAAATACCCTGGTCAATTATCAGGTGGTCAACAGCAACGTGTGGCGATTGCTCGCTCACTTTGTATGAGTCCTAAAATTATGTTGTTTGATGAGCCCACTTCAGCGCTTGATCCAGAGATGATTAAAGAAGTATTAGACGTAATGGTCGAGTTGGCAGAAGAAGGTATGACCATGTTGTGTGTAACTCACGAAATGGGTTTTGCCAAAAAGGTTGCTGATAGAGTTATCTTTATGGATGCAGGTGAAATTGTTGAACAAAATACACCGAAAGAATTTTTCGACAACCCTAAAGTTGATAGAACACAAAAATTCTTAGAGCAAATATTAGATCATTAATAAATAAATTTTGAGGTTTATGTGAAAGTTTACGGCGATGGATTATCGGGTAACTGTTATAAAATACGACTCATCTGTGCCCTGCTAGATATTGCTTATGAATGGCAAGAGATTGATATTCTAAACAAAGAAACACATACATCAGAATTTTTGAAGAAAAACCCAAATGGAAAGGTTCCACTTTTAGAGTTAGACAATGGCGAATGTTTGTCTGAGTCTAATGCCATTATTAACTATTTAGCCTTCGGCTCTTCTTATCTTCCTCAAGAAAAACTCAGTTTTGCTAAAGTTCAGCAATGGCAGTTCTTCGAACAATACAGTCATGAACCTTATATAGCTGTAGCTCGTTTTATAAAAAAATACCTAGGTCTGCCAGAGGATCGTCGCGCAGACTTTGAAGCGACTCATGAAAAAGGTTATAAAGCTTTAGCCATTATGAATGAACAACTAGCTGGCACAAATTTTATTGCGGGTGATGATGTTACAACGGCTGATATTTCTCTATACGCCTATACTCATGTAGCTCATGAAGGCGAGTTTGATTTATCGGGCTATCCTGAAATACTAAATTGGTTTAAACGTATTGAAGGCCTAGAAGGCTATGTACAGATGGCCGCTAAATAAGGGCTTAATAGACATTTATAATTCGTAAATACTGCCTAATAAACATAAGCGTTCAGCACCCGTTACCTGTGGCAAGTTACTCGGCTTGTTTAATAAGCGTTGCTGAGCAAGCCAGGCGAAAGCGGCGGCCTCAACATTGTTTGGGTCAATGCCGTAGTCCTGAGAGCTCTTCACTTTGTAAGGAAGTAAGTCTTTAAGCATATTCATAAGCGTTTTGTTATGAACGCCTCCACCGCAGACAAGTAAAACATCAGTATCTTCTTGGTGCTCTAGGCAGGCATCAGCAATTGACTTGGCCGTGATGTAGCAAAGGTTTGCGAGTATGTCTTCGTGTGAGAACTGTTGGTTTTCTAATTTACCGAGTTTATCTAAATACTGCTTAAACCAATCTAGTGTAAAGTATTCTCGGCCTGTGCTTTTGGGAATGGCTTTTAAGAAATAAGCATCTTTTAATACGGCTTCGCAAAACTCTAAATCCACTGTCCCTTGGCTTGCTAAGTCACCATGGCTGTCGTAAGGCATGCCTAAGTACTTCTGGCAGTGTGCATCCATTAGAGTATTGCCCGGGCCTGTGTCAAAGCCTGTTACGACATCAGCCTTATCAAGCAAAGTAATGTTGGCTATACCACCAATATTAACGACAATACGTTTTTCGGTTTTACTCGATAAAAAAGCAGCATGAAATGCCGGCGCTAATGGGGCACCTTGGCCTCCTAGTGCTATATCAGCGCGTCTAAAATCGGCCACGACTTTAATGCTAGTAATAGCAGCGATATTATTAGGGTTGCCTATTTGAATGCTATAGCCGGCTTCGTCTGTTGTGTTTGGCTTGTGTAAGAGTGTGTGCCCGTGCGAGCCAATAGCAATAATGTCGCTGGCATTAAGATTGTGTTTATTTAAAAATAAGTTGATGGCTTCGCCATACGCTTCGCCTAGTTTGTTGTCTAGCTCGGCACTTTGTTCAAGCGTAAAGGTGTTGGCGCTTGCCAGAGAGATGGCTTGTTTTAATTCATTGCTAAGTGCGCCTGAATAGGCCGTGGTTGATGCAGCAATGATGTTTGCCGTGTTATCAGAAAAGTCGACTGCAGCGATATCAATGCCGTCTAAACTGGTGCCCGACATTAGGCCAATGTAGACCTGTTTAGTCATTGCTAGTTGTTGTAGGCAAACTGGGTTTGGCCAACTAAGTCTAGTTG
>CAYZLE010000249.1:0-2139 GCA_964479305.1 uncultured Gammaproteobacteria bacterium
TGGTATGAACCCAATGGATCTTAAGCGTGGTATTGACCATGCTGTTAAAGCGATTGTTGCTGAACTGAAGGCAATTTCTGTTCCTTGTGAAGACAGCAAAGCAATTGCACAAGTTGGTACTATTTCAGCTAACTCAGACTTAGATGTTGGTGAAATCATTGCTAACGCTATGGACAAAGTTGGTAAAGAAGGTGTTATTACGGTTGAAGAAGGTTCTGGTCTAGACAACGAGCTTGATGTTGTTGAAGGTATGCAGTTTGACCGAGGTTACCTGTCTCCTTATTTCATCAATAACCAAGACAGCATGTCAGTTGAGTTAGAATCACCTTTCATCCTAGTTGTTGATAAGAAAATCTCTAACATCCGTGACTTACTCCCCGTACTAGAAGCTGTTGCTAAAGCAAGCAAGCCATTGTTAATTATTGCTGAAGATGTTGAAGGTGAAGCGCTTGCAACATTAGTTGTTAATAATATGCGCGGTATTGTTAAAGTAGCGGCAGTTAAAGCACCTGGTTTTGGTGACCGCCGTAAAGCTATGTTAGAAGACATTGCTATTCTAACTGGCGCAACAGTAATCTCTGAAGAAGTTGGCTTAAACCTTGAAGGTACAACTTTAGATGATTTGGGTACAGCCAAAAAAGTTTCTATCACTAAAGAAAACACTACAGTTATTGATGGTGCTGGTGAAGCGAGTAACATCGAAGCACGTGTTGATCAGATTCGTCGTCAAATTGAAGAAACTTCTTCAGATTATGACCGTGAAAAACTTCAAGAACGTGTTGCTAAACTAGCTGGCGGTGTTGCTGTAATTAAAGTTGGTGCTGCAACTGAAGTTGAAATGAAAGAAAAGAAAGCGCGTGTTGAAGATGCACTTCATGCAACTCGTGCTGCGGTTGAAGAAGGTGTTGTACCTGGTGGTGGCGTGGCATTAGTAAGAGCTGCGGCTAAAGTTGGCGACTTAACTGGTGCTAACGATGACCAAACAGCTGGCGTACAAATTTTATTACGTGCTATCAGTGCTCCACTTAGACAAATCGTTGACAATGCTGGTGATGAAGCACCTGTCATTCTTAACAGCGTCGCTAGCGGCAAAGGTAACTATGGTTACAACGCAGCTAACGGTGAATACGGCGATATGATTGAGATGGGTATTCTTGACCCAACTAAAGTTACTCGTAGTGCTTTACAACACGCAGCATCAGTTTCTGGATTAATGATTACAACAGAAGCTATGGTTGCTGATTTACCAAAAGAAGAAGCTGCAGCTGGTGCACCTGATATGGGTGGCATGGGCGGAATGGGTGGTATGGGCGGTATGCCTGGAATGATGTAATTCATTTCCACTCTCTTGCTTTACCAAAAGGCACTCAATTGAGTGCCTTTTTTTATTGTCGTCTAACTATAATAATTTAGATTAGCTAGAAAAGTTTAAAACAAATCTGGCCAGTTAACTTTTTAGGCTATGCTACTTACTTTTGGCAGCTACGCATACTATTCAAGCCTCTACTACAAAATATTTATGCACCTAATAATGGGAGTTTTTTAAGCTTATGATATTGCAGTGCCATTGAGATACAGCCCCTAAGCTCTAGCAATGGTAATGGTTCAGAAAGAGAGAGAATTATTTCTCTATTGCCAGAGTATTCTAATGTATTACCATATACTTCTTTATAAGTTTCAATGAGTATCGTTTTGCAATTAACAAAAATGGAAACTTGATTTGGATATTTTGGTTTCCAATCTACTCTTATAGGAGTGCCAACTTTAGACGAGTAGCTAGGCTCTCCCCACTTTAGTTCCTCTGTGATTTCACCTAAGTTTTCTTTTTTCGCAATCTCGAAAATCATTTTCCTGATTTCATTCAAATACTTTTTTGCTTCAGAAGGATAAGGCTTAATTTTTTCTTTAGTTGCTTTACTAAATTTATTCATATGCGCCTTATCTAGCTATCAGTCTTAACTAAGTTTTCTTTAAAAGTCTTCAGTTTCTATTATTTGCCGAAGATATGGTGGTACAAAAAAATATTCCATAAACTTATTTTGGTATAGATATAACAACGCTGCAACCACCTTCATCAGACTGAGCAATTTCAATACTTCCACTCATTTGCCCAGCACGCCATTTCATATTGGGTATGCC
>CAYZLE010000250.1:0-2112 GCA_964479305.1 uncultured Gammaproteobacteria bacterium
TACTAAAAAGTCTTCAAGCGCCTCTTCGAATAGACTTTGTTTAAACAAGGACCAACCCCTTTTAAATAGTGACTGGTCATAAAAAGGCGAAGTAGAGCCAAACTTAATAACTTCTGCATAAGCCTTCTCGGCTTCAAAATACTTAGTATTCACAAAGAAAATTTCACCACGTCTAAACTGAGCTTCATCATAGTGAACAGATGTAGGGAATTGTGTAATTAGCTGAGTTAAGGTAGCCATAGCGCGCTCTTGATCAAGCAGCTCTTCATATGCACGCGCCAACTGATACATAACCTGATCATTACGTTCATAGAACGGGTATTTTGTGAGTAATCGTTGATATAAGGCAATGGCTTCAGCAGCGTTAGCAGGCTCTGAATCTTTAGCCACAGGGTTTTCAAAAGCTTTATTATTTGGCTTAATTAAATTTGATGTAGAACGCTCTTCAAAAGATCCCGTAGATTCAGAATCTAAACCAAGCACAGAAGCATCTTGCTTCATAATATCTGTATTTATATTTTCGGTTTTATTAATGTCTAAAGTACTCGGTTTGACCACCGGTAGATCAGAGCTTGGAATACTATTACTAGGTTTTATATTTATCGAATCAGGGCGCGTATTCGCTTGTAGTTTTAAATCAGCCAAGCGACGTATTGCCTCAGGCGTAACTCTCTCATCAGGCGACTCATTTAAAAATCGGCTGTAATTTTCCATCGCCTTCTCTAAACTATTATCTAGAACTGGCTCATCTAGTACTACATTTTTATTTCCTAAGCTTCCTATGCGGCTTGAGTCTGACGGAAGTGAAGAACATGCAACCAACAAACTTGGCAGACAAAACAACACCAGCCTTTTAGGCAAGCTTATAGCTAGCAAACTAAGGTTTCGCATAGCTATTTAACCAAATCCTTTTTAGCAGCATTTTCTTTAAGCTCTTGAGCCTCTTTTGCTTCAAGCTTTGCTTTAGATTCACGCTTAATTTTATCTTCGTAATCTTTATCTTGTTTCTGAGTGGCTTTATCGTAACTTTCAGCTAAGGCGAAACGTGCCTTAATATGATATGCGGCTAATTTTTTTCTACGCTTGCCAAGCTCTATCAATACAATACGATTAATAAAGTTTCCCTGCTGTTCTATTAATGCATTAACACGTGAAAGCAAAACCTCGAGTTTAGTCGATGCTTGCTTAAGGGGAGTGTCATAACCCACAAAGCTTTGATAGGCTCTTCTTTTTTCAGCCAGCACTTCTTCGTGCTGCTGCTTCATCTCTGAAAATGAATTTTCAATTTCATCAAAGTTTTTATAAGCCGTATCTAGTCGTTGCGTATACCCCTGCTCTTTATTCCAGGCCATAACACCCTGCAGCCTTTTAATTCTAGCCAAACTTTTTTCTTTCTCTGGGCCAGACTTCATGGTCTTTAATTTCTTTTCTAAAAGCTCAAGTTTTGCTGCGCTATCAAGCTCATGTTTTGTAGAAAGGGCCAGAGTATCATTTGAAAATTTCGTTGATTCAACCTGTTCGATTAAGTTCTTTTTTCTACTCAAGGCATTTGTATAAGAAGAGTCAAGAATCGCGAAAGTTTCTTCAACATCAGGAATAATTGGTGCAAAGTGATTTTTGCGACTTTCAACGATACCTTTGAAACTTCTTACATCCCATTTACGCTTAGTTAGATTTTCTTTAATAAACAATAAGTCGCGGTAATTCTTAATAGACTCATTAAAATCATTACTAGCAATCATTCTAAACAAATACTGAATTTCTGGTTTGCCCGATTTCTCACGAATATTTTTTAAGAAGCGCTCGTAACTTCTGTCATCGTCTGCACCTAAAGCCTTTAGTAACTTGCCTTGACTAACACCATCAATAGCTAAATCTAAATTATTAATTTCCGTGTCAATACGTTCTACTGCTTCTCCATAAAACAAGGCTGCACGCCCATAGCGTTGTAATTTAGAGTAAGCAAAAGGTAAAGCTAAAAGCGCTTCTTGAACGGCTATATCGGCATTATCTCGTTTATGCAAAATACTCCAAGGAGTGATAGCAGACTCATAATCATTTAAACCCATATCAGCCCAGCCCGATTTCAGCAAAGCATTATTAGATAAAGGT
>CAYZLE010000251.1:0-2112 GCA_964479305.1 uncultured Gammaproteobacteria bacterium
TATGAAGACGACGCTCATTTAGTTAGTAGAAACGAGGCAATTGCTTCAGATGGCGAGCTTATCGAAGCTATTATACCACCTGAAGCCAAAACTCATAAAAGCTCAAATAAAAGCTTAACGCGCCTGCTTTCACTATTCGGAGTATTACTATTTGGTTTATTGATTGTTGTGCTAGGTTATATTTTCACTGCTAAAAGTTTATTACTTAATGTCACACCAGATGCAGATAGTATTGCATTACATGGAGACATTTGGCCTATTAAATTACGAGACCGTTATTTAGTACAACCAGGAAAGTACACCCTGCAAATAGAAAAGACTGGTTACCAAACCATAAAAAAAGAAATAAAAGTAAACAAATATCAATCACAAACATTATCTTTTACTTTAGAGAAAACACCTGGCCACATCAACATTACTAGCCATCCAATTGATCAAGTTGAGGTTTCTATAAATGGCAAAAACTATGGGAAAACCCCACTAAAAGACTTGGAACTTGATGCAGGCACATATTCACTAAAAGCACACGCTCAACGTTATCAGCCATTCAATACAACATTTATTATGGAAGGCAAAGATATTCAACAACAGTTAGCAATTGAACTAATACCTGATTGGCTTGATGTACTCATTGACTCTAAACCATCTGGAGCTGAGATTTGGTTGAATGGTGAAAACAAAGGCTTAACCCCACAGACTATAGAACTTGATTCAGGTCAATATAGCCTTGATCTACGACACCAAGAATATATGCCGTATATAAAAGACTTCTTTGTGGATGCAAGTCAGCCATTTGAACTGCCAATAGCAGAACTATTTACAAGCCCTAGTCATTTAGTTCTTACAAGCGCTCCAACAAAAGCATCCGTTTTTATTGCAGGAATAGAACAAGGTGTTACTCCTTTTACCTTACGTTTACATCCAAATACTGAACATAATATTACTCTTTCTAAATCAGGATTTAGAACCAATCAACAAACAGTTATTTTAAAACCAGGTGAACAGAAAACTATTTCAGCTACTTTAGAAGCAATATTGGGCACAATAGCGCTTAATGTTGAGCCAAATGATTCTGAAGTATTTATTAATGGAAAATTCGTTGGCAATGGAAACATAAAACTATCCCTGCCAAGTACTAGCCAAAGGCTTGAGATCAGAAAATCAGGCTATGAGGTTTATACAAAAATGATTTCACCAACTCCAGATACTCCCCAAACTTTAGACATTAGTTTATCTCGCATCACAAGCACAGCAAATGTAAGTAAGCCTAATACAATCCGAACATCAGAAGGTCAAGAATTGAAACTTATTTTTGGGGGTAAATTTTCAATGGGCTCTCCACGTCGCGAACAAGGCAGACGATCTAATGAAGCATTACACTCTGTAGAACTTGTAAGACCTTTTTATGTAGGTCTGCATGAAATCACAAATCAACAGTTTTCAACTTATAAAAATTCTCACGACTCTGGCACATACAAAGGCCAAAAATTATCCGCTCCTAAACTACCTGTTGTAAATATCACATGGGAAGAAGCGGCTATGTATTGCAATTGGTTAAGTGAAAAAGAAGGATTGAATAAGGTTTATCGAGAAAAAGATGGCACTCTAGTTGCGAAAAACCCTATACCTACTGGTTACAGGTTACTAACTGAAAGCGAGTGGGAATGGGTAGCTCGCATTCAAAGCAGTAATAGCATGACTCGCTATGAATGGGGCGATAATTTTCCCCCTACACAAGTTAGTGGCAATTATGCAGACCAGTCTGCTTCGGGAATATTTGATACTGTTCTTGAAGATTATAATGATGGCTTTATAGCCGCAGCGCCAGTAGGCAGTTTCAAAGCTAATTATTTTGGTATCTATGACATGGGAGGCAATGTAGCGGAGTGGACTCACGACTACCACAGTATCTACCCAAGTTTAAGTGATAAGATCTTCTCAGACCCTACAGGCCCAGGAATAGGACAAGCAGTCGATAATAAACATGTTATACGTGGGGCCTCATGGATGAAAGGTGACTTAAGTAATACTCGTCTAAGCTATCGTGATCGTGATAATAAAATACGTGTTGATGTTGGTTTCCGAATTGCCAGATATATAGATTAAATTATT
>CAYZLE010000252.1:0-254 GCA_964479305.1 uncultured Gammaproteobacteria bacterium
AATTGAAAATATTGATGAAAATCACTGCAAAATTATTGGTAAAGCTTTAGCAAATTTGCACAAAGCCGGCAGCGAGTTTCCCATCCGTCGTGCTAACAACAGGGGTCAAGCATGGCGTCGTAAGGCCTTTGCTACTTTGTCAGATAAATTGTCTGATGAAGACCGAGACCTGCTTGAACAAGAAATCAGCCTGCTTGAAGACCAAGACTTTAGCCAACTACCAACTAGCATTACGCATTGCGATTTATTTTGGG
>CAYZLE010000252.1:264-2095 GCA_964479305.1 uncultured Gammaproteobacteria bacterium
GTTTTCAGTATCTGCCCGCGCCATGCCCGCCGTTGGCTCATCCAGCAGCAACAGCTTGGGGTCTTGGACCAAGCCCATTGCCAACTACCAACTAGCATTACGCATTGCGATTTATTTTGGGACAATGTGCTTTTTTACAATGAAGGTAAAAATACCCAGCTCGGCGGACTAATCGATTTTTACTATGCCTGTGATGATGCCTGTATTTACGATATTGCCATTGTAGTAAATGACTGGTGCACAAATACTGACGGCGAAATGGACCACAAAAAAGTAGCGGCGGTTCTAAAAGCCTATAATGCCGAAAGACCATTCACTGAATCTGAAAACCAGCATTGGCACAATATGCTAAAAATGGCGGCTTTACGCTTTTGGCTATCTCGCTTAGAAGACAAGCTATTCCCTAAAGCAGGCGAGCTTACTTTTATTAAAGACCCTAATGAAATTAAGCGTATTTTGCAAAACCACCTCTCTCATCCGGTACTTATTACAGATTATCTGTAAAGTGTGACTGTGTACTCATAATTTACATTACACTTTGCTAAACTCTATTTTTATTCTCGAGGCTCTATTATGAAAAATTTATTACTAGCTCTAACTATTGGCTTATTTATTTCTGCTCCAGCTCACGCATTATTAGGCTTTAGCATTGGCGCACATGCTGGTGTTATGGATATCGACAATGACAGTATTGACCCAGCAGCTATTGTTGGCGCTAACGTAGGTTACGAGGTTTTCAGTGTTCCTTTAGTTGTTGCATTCAACGCTGACCTTGAAGTTCAAAAATCGGCAAGTGATTTTGAATCAAACGCTGGTGACTTTTCTTATGATAGTAGAGGCCTATATTTAACGGCTAAAACAGTTGGCCCGCTTTACGCTATTGGCCGTGTTGGTATTGTTGATGCAGACTTTGAAGGCGCAGGCATTGGTGGTTCAGTTTCTGATAAAGCGACTGTAACAACTATTGGCGCTGGTTTTAGTATTGGCACTCAAATGGAATTAACTTTATCTAACTACTCTTTTGATGACATTCCAGATGACGTACAACAATTGAATTTTAGAATTGGTTTCTAATCAAAACCTCTGTAAACAAAAAAGCCCGCTCAATTAATTGTAGCGGGCTTTTTTATGATTAAATTTTAACTTACAAGCTTGTTAAATTTGCATAAGCGATCACTAACCACTTACTGCCTTCGCTACTAAAATTTACTTCTATTCGGGCATGCTCGCCACTGCCTTCTATGGCCATTACCACTCCTTCACCAAACTTCTTATGGCTAACAGTTTGGCCAATTTGATAAGGCTGACTTGTATCAACTACCGTTCTTTTCATTGTTCTTTCGGCGGCAGGTTTACGGTAAGCATCGTACTGATTAGAAAATGTTTGGCGAGCCGG
The DNA here is from genome assembly GCA_964479305.1 of uncultured Gammaproteobacteria bacterium. Classification (GTDB taxonomy): domain Bacteria; phylum Pseudomonadota; class Gammaproteobacteria; order HTCC5015; family HTCC5015; genus JAHDBX01. The sequence continues at coordinate 1,661 of CAYZLE010000252.1, forward strand.
ACGAATTTCTTCTATTAACTCGCTAGGCATTTCATCTAAAAAGCGAGATGGCAAACAGTAGTTATCACTACGACCATACAAGCGGCGAGACTCTGCGTGGCTAATCACTAATTTTTCACGCGCACGCGTCATACCTACATAGCAAAGACGACGCTCTTCTTCTAAGCGCCCAGGCTCATCTATCGACATTTGGTGAGGGAACAAGCCTTCTTCTAAACCCACTAAAAATACTTGAGGAAACTCTAAACCCTTAGCTGTATGCAAGGTCATTAATTGCACCGCATCTTCCCATGCGTCAGCCTGGCCTTCGCCTGACTCAAGCACGGCATGCGACAAAAACGCATCGAGTGGCGTCATGTCATCGTATTCAACTTTATCAATATCAAACTCAAACGTTTTAGCTGCGACCACTAGTTCGTCTAAGTTTTCTTTTCT
>CAYZLE010000253.1:0-2093 GCA_964479305.1 uncultured Gammaproteobacteria bacterium
CTCAGCATAAAGCTGAGTTTTTAGGTGAAAGTACTCATACCCACTTTGCAGATGCTGCGCCCTACCTTGTCTGCAATAAAGCCAGCCTAGATGATGTTAATTTACAGCTACAAAAATTAGATGCCGACACAGTAAGCATGACTAACTTTAGGCCGAACATTATTATAAGCGGACCTAAGGCTTATGAAGAGCACGACATTAAATCACTCGTACACCCTGAGTATGTTTTTAAACATGCCTACCCATGCCAGCGTTGCATCATGCCTACAATTGATTTAAAAACCGCTAAAAAGCGTGAAGATCACCAACCCTTTAAATTGCTAGGGCAAATTAACCCTATGCCCAACACTAAAAACGCCCCTGCTTTCGGTGAAAATGCGTCCTTAGAAAGCGGTGTTAATCAAACGATTAAAATTGGCGACCTGCTCGAATACTCATAATTCATAAAATCTTTACGCTACACTCAACAAATAGCTGTTAGAAACGCTACTTAGCGGTATAATCGCGCTCTTTTATTCATATTTAGCGAACTACAAAGATGACAATGGATACAACATACAATCCACAAGATATTGAGCAACATTGGTACGACTTTTGGGAGCAAAATGGCTACTTTAAAGCCAGCGAAGCAAAAAGTGTAGATGCCGAACCGTATTGTATAGCGATTCCACCTCCAAACGTCACTGGTACTTTGCACATGGGCCATGCTTTTCAGCATACCCTTATGGATATACTCATTCGCTACAACCGCATGAAAGGCAACCCTACGCTTTGGCAAGTGGGTACCGATCACGCTGGTATTGCAACCCAAATGGTTGTTGAACGTAAGCTTAACGCCCAAGGCATTAAACGCCATGACCTTGGACGTGAAAAATTCCTGGAAAAAGTATGGGAATGGAAAGAAGAATCTGGCGGTAACATCTGCCAACAAATGCGCCGCCTAGGTAACTCAGTAGACTGGGACCGTGAGCGTTTTACAATGGACGAAGGCTTATCAGAAGCGGTTCAAGAAATTTTCATCAAAATGTTTGATGAAGGCATCATTTACCGCGGCAAACGCCTCGTTAACTGGGACCCAGTATTACAAACCGCAATTTCAGACCTTGAAGTAGAATCAGAAGAAGAAAACGGCCATATGTGGCATATGCGCTACCCAATCGTAGGCACTAATGACCACGTAGTTGTAGCCACCACGCGTCCAGAAACCATGCTTGGTGATTCAGCGGTTGCCGTTAGCCCTAAAGATGAGCGCTATACTGATCTTGTAGGCAAAATGATTGAACTTCCGCTAACAGGTCGCCAAATACCCGTAATTGCAGATGATTACGTTGATCCAGAATTTGGAACAGGTTGCGTTAAAATCACACCTGCGCATGACTTTAACGATTATCAAGTCGGTCAGAGACATGATTTGCCTCAAATTAATATATTTGACGACACTGCACACATTAACGACGAAGCGCCTGAAGCTTATCGTGGTTTAGAGCGTTACAAAGCACGTAAGCAAATAGTGGCCGACCTAGATGCCGCTGGCCTACTTGAAAAAGTAGAACCACATAAATTAATGGTGCCTCGTGGCGATCGTACAAACAGCGTAATCGAACCTTACCTAACAGACCAATGGTATGTAGGCGTAGATTCATTAGCAAAACCGGCTATTAAAGCCGTTGAAGATGGTGACATTAAATTTGTTCCTGAAAACTGGAGCAAAACCTACTTTAACTGGATGCGTAACCTAGACGACTGGTGCATCAGCCGCCAACTTTGGTGGGGTCACCGTATTCCTGCTTGGTTTGACAATGACGGCAACATTTACGTGGCAAAAGACGAAGCCGCCGTGCGCGAAAAATACAACTTAGGCAGCGATGTAGAGCTAAACCAAGAGACCGATGTACTTGATACTTGGTTCTCATCAGCACTTTGGCCTTTCTCAACACTAGGCTGGCCTGAAAAAACGCCTGAGCTAGAACAGTTCTACCCTAATAACGTACTGGTTACGGGTTTCGACATCATCTTCTTCTGGGTGGCGCGTATGGTAATGTTCGGCCAGAAATTTATGGGTGAGGTGCCTTTTAAAGACGTATACATCACAG
>CAYZLE010000254.1:0-2078 GCA_964479305.1 uncultured Gammaproteobacteria bacterium
TGATATTGAAGAAGGTACTGGTGATACAGATGGTGATGGTACTCCTGACTTTTTAGACATGGATAGCGATAACGACGGTTTCCAAGATGATATTGAAACTAATGCTAACTGCGTGAACCCTGATGGAACAGATGCGATCGACGATGGTGATTGTGATAAAGATGGAACACCAGATCGTCTTCAAGATAATGGTCTAGTAACAGCTATTGATGGTGCTGGTAGCACAACTTGGTTGTTCTTAACTTTACTATCTTTGCTATGTGTACGTCGTTCATTTAGCATACGCAAGTAATAGGGTTTCATAATGAAATTAATTAAAAAGGTACACAGCACCATGTTTATACAAAATAAAATCACAAAACTGCTGACTTTAAGCGCCAGCCTTTTTGTAGCTAGCCTGGGCCATGCTCACACGAACTATAGTGCGCGTTATGTTATGCCCGACGAGTTACAAGACTGGGTAATATATAGTGAAGATGTACATGGTGATAAAGAACAACAAAAAGTAAAAGAACAGCTTGCGTTTAGTTCAGGTTATTACTTTGGTTTTGGTTTAGGTTCAACACATGTTTCACCAGAAGGAAGCTCAAATGGTTTTGCAACCGATGACGACAGCAGTAGTGGTTATAAACTCTACTTTGGTCAGCAGTTTAAACCTAACTGGGCTTGGGAAGTTAGTTATGCTGATTTAGGTGAAGCGGGTTTAGGTAATAATATTAATACCACCTTAGATAATTTAGTGCCTAATGCCGAAATTGACTATAAAGTTCCGGCTGCATGGATTAAGTATTTGCCCTTAGACCCTAATGAGAATATAAGTGTTGACCTTAAAGCGGGTCTGTCATTTCTTTCTAATAGCGCCAATGACAGCCGTATTGGTTATACAGCACAAACTTCAACACAACTGGCTTTAGGTTTTGGTGCGCAGCTACGTTTTGCCGAACGTTTTTATGTGCGTTTTGACTATGACAGTTATGATACCGATGCGACCTATACAGGCATATCGCTAGGCATGTACACAGGTGGGCACGATGATCACAAACAAGCGCCTGCAGCACCTGTAATACTAGACAGCGACAAAGACGGCGTAATAGATGCAAATGACCGTTGCCCAACAACACCTTTAGGTCGTGCTGTTGATAGCCTTGGTTGTGCTATTCCGGTTGATGCTGATAAAGACGGTGTGCTTGATAACGTCGATCAATGTCTTGGAACACCAGAGCATAGAAAAGTAAATGCAAAAGGCTGTGTGATGGCTAAGGCTATACCTAAACCTGTTGTGAACTGCGAAGCCTTCCCAGAAGTAGTCGAGGGTCTAACTTTCTATACTAACTCTGCCAAATTGAGTGCTGCATCGAAAAGCACATTGAGTGGCATTGCAAATATCTTTAAAGCTAACCCTAAGGCAGTTATAGAGATTCAAGCGCATACAGACTCTAAAGGTTCTGGCGCTTATAATTTAAAACTATCTGATTTACGCGCGGCTTCCGTGAAGTCTTACTTAGTGTCTTTAGGTGTAGATCCATCACAGCTTCAATCACAAGGCTACGGTGAATCAAATCCAATAGCCGATAATGCTACTGTAGAAGGGCGCGCGCAAAACCGCCGTGTTGAGTTACATGCATTGGGTAAAGCTTGCCAATAAATTAAACTATTCTTAAGTAGCTTAAATTTAAAACGGCTTTCTGGTTTATTCAGAAAGCCGTTTTTATTTGTAGGGTTCAATATTTGTTAAATATCACTATTCAACAAATAGGAACATGTAGTATTATGTTAAGTGTTTTATTGTAAAGTTAGACAGGGATGTCTCCAATAAGCTAACTTTCAGTTAATACTTATTAGCACGCTATCATTTATCAACAGCTATATTCTCATCAATAGAAACAATACTCCTCTAAAAAATACATAAGCATACCTGTAGCTGTCCTTTTTCATAAATAATTGAAGTATGAAATTTCTCCCTTAAGTGGATAAAATTTCAGCTCCAAATTTGCCTGTAGTTTTGGCGCTTGCTAGTGCAAATTTGAAGAAGTATCGAAATATGATGAATAAATGACAACCATTTATCAGTTAAATGA
>CAYZLE010000255.1:0-2027 GCA_964479305.1 uncultured Gammaproteobacteria bacterium
ACTGAAATGTTGCCATCTTTAATTTCATAACGAATGCTAGACTGTTTGCCTACACGATCTAAGATTTGTGGCAATGTTTGGTCAATTGCATTTAAAGTAATTTTACCTTCGATATCGTCATAAATATCAAGGTTCATTTTCGCATCGCGAGCCAAGGCAAACAAAAGTTCTTTAGCCGGAACATCATTCACGATAACGGTAAACTTTTCTAATGGTGCTGTTGTTTTAGGCGGCGGTAATATTACCGACTGTTTCACTCGTGGAGGAATGGCAGCGTAGTTTTGCTGAGGTGTCGGGATATTGGTTTTTTCATCTAAACCAATATGGCCTTTCGACTTTTCTTTTACATGTACAACTGGCGCGCAGCCTACAGTAAAAACGCTAAACAACACTAAGGTGAAGATCACTAGTGGCGACTTACATTTTATATTCTTCATGCTTTCTCTCTTTAGACCTAGATTTTACTCAGAGCAACTTCATCTCGAATACCTTTGATACTTCTAAGCATTACTGGACGAACATTATCAAATACTGACGGCATATTTTTTATTGCCAGCTTAGCAGCCTCTTTATCAGCAAACTGCTTATACAAAACACCATACATTAATTTACCATTAATCATGGTCTCATAAACATAAATATCATTTTTATTTGTTTTTTCTTTAAGCTTATCTAAATAACCTTCTAAGCTTCTAGCTGCGCGCTCTCTAAGCACCATTAGCTGAATTGTATAACCATTATCTGCCGCAGTACTCAACCAGTCGTGAGTCGCCACCAATCTATCAGACAATGACTCGAAACCTAGTTCTTTAAGTATCCCGTATTCATTTTTAATACTGTCATCTAAATAGAAGTTATTGATTTTAGCTTCTTGTTCTGGCGTCACACTTATTGAGCGGTCAATTTGCTCACCATTTGAGCTCGTGTCCACCAAATTACTCATCACCGCCTTATCGGCAACCAGCTGCTTATTAAATACAAAATATGCTGCCGAGGCCAACAAGGCCAGCGCCAATAAAGAAATAATTAACCAACTATATGACTTGCGCCAATATTTATTTGAATCAAAATCACTATCAGCAACAGCCTTCTTAACATGTGCCGGCAGTATGGTATTGGTACCATCTGCGTATGCTGACAGCATAGCTTTATCAGCTATGATATTTACACGTCGAATTAAACCTTTTGAATACTTACCAATTTTTTTAGATACCGCTTCGCTAAATAAATCTGGCCCGTGATAACCCGTGTTTCGCGTACGAAAATTTAAGTAGTCTTTAATGTCATCTACTTTTAAAGGTTTCAAGTAAAAATTATGCGCGATACGTTCTTTTAGCTGACGTATAGACGGCTGGTCCAAATTCTCATCTAACTCTGGCTGCCCAAACAATACAATTTGTAATAGCTTGTCTGTATCTGTTTCTAAATTCGTCAACATGCGAATTTCTTCTAATGTCTCAAGCGGCATGCCTTGCGCTTCTTCTACAAAAATAACAACACGCTTGTTTCTTGAGTACATGCTTAGCAAGTATTCTTGCAATGCATTTTGCGCGGCTAATTTTGAAACCGGCTCATCAATGACTTTCAGCTCAATGGCAATAACATTAAGAATATTTTCAGCCGAAACATTTGGGTTAGCAATATAAACAAGCTCTACATTTTCGGGCAAGCGTAATTGCAGCATACGGCAAGTCATCGTTTTGCCTGTGCCTACTTCACCAATTACTTTTACAATACCTTCGCCACTTTCTATTGCGTAAGCAATCGCCTCAAGTACCGAACCACGATCACCGCCTGAATAAAACTGGCTTGTATCAGGCGTAATTTTAAAAGGGGCGCGCTCAAGGCCAAAGTGATTGTTATACATTATTTGTCTCGTAAACCTAGTTTCTCTAAACGGCCATACAAAGTAGTTCGGTTTAGCTTTAGCATTTTAGCGGTTGAACTCAAGTTGCCTTTCGAATGATCAATTGCCGCTGTTACATATTGTTTTTCAATCGTTAGCAAGTGCTCTTCTAGGTCAAATT
>CAYZLE010000256.1:0-2020 GCA_964479305.1 uncultured Gammaproteobacteria bacterium
ATAAACGCGAGCGGTGTCATTTTGTGCAAATTGATTTAATTTAACAAAAAGCGTGCAGCCTTCAGTACTAAAAGGCTGATGTTTGGATCCTGGTGGATTCCGAATATAAGCACCTTTTTTATAATCACCAGATGCATCAGAAAACACACCGTCTAAGACAAGAATCTCTTCTCCTAAGGGATGAGAGTGTGTATCAAAAGAGGCACCAGCCTTGTATTGGACAATGCTGGTTGCACGACCTGTTTCAGCTAACTCTCTTTCTAGTTTTTTTCTAAAAATGTCAGGTTTTGGTGATGCAGACCAATCAAGCTCGTTAGTATTGATGCTGACGCTCATGTCTAAATCCATATTTATCATATTATGCTATAAGCCTTATGTAAATGTATCTGAAAAGGGTTACAAATTAGCAAGTTATAGCATAACTAACCACAGTATTTTTACGTATATAAAACTAAAATATTGATGTTATAAATAATGTGTAACGCTATTTGAAATAAAAATAATTCGATATTCATGTAGCTGAGTTGGTATTGCTTTGGACTGCTTGATTAGTAAGCTGTTTTCTTAATTTAATACCCAACGCAAAGATTGTGTTTATAAACCGTAATTCTACGGATAGTAATTATTCTACCGAACGTTAAAGTATATGTAACATTTTTGTGACAGCTATGTAGTCACTATGGAGAGGTAGCGCACGAGAATGTAAACAATAACAGCTCGAGCGAATGCGTTAATAACGTATTACTAACTTGTAAATTATATTAATTATTATTTTAATTAGGGGCAGGGATATGAAAAATAAGATTTTAGTAGCAGCAATAACTGCATTGTTTATTCCAGCAGCACAGGCAACAACTTACGGTACAGATGTTAATAACACTGTGCTACCAGCAACAGGTGGTATGGCTGGCGCAAGTATCGCGCATACCGTTGAGGGTGCAGCAGCAGTATTTGGCAATCCAGCAAATTTAACGCAATACAAAGAAGGCACAACTTTTACATTTGGTGCGACGTTCTTTGATCCAAAGATTAAAGTGGATCATTCTGGAGGCGTCCTTGGTGCAACGGCAGCTTGGTCAGGAACCTCAAATGCTGATAAGTATTTAATTCCTACAATAGCCGTAACACAAGGCTTAGCAGGGCTCGGTTTTGAAAATATCGTTTTAGGGCTAGGTTTAACAGCAACCGGAGCGGGTTCAGATTTTAGAGATGTGCCAGGAAGTTTAGGGGCGAATGGCGAGTTGCTCATCTTTATGGCAAATGTTGGCGCTGCGTACCAGTTGAATGACAATTTGTCACTCGGCTTTATGGCAACGATTGGTAACGGTTATGCGCAAGTTAGCTTGAATGGCAATAGTTCATCAGCTCATAATTACGGCGTTAGAGCAACGCTAGGTGCAACCTATGACATGGGTGCGACAAGCGTTGGTGCTTATTATAGAAGCCCACTGAAAATCACCTATGAAGATTACATCTGGAAGGGTGGCCCAGCAAGCGTCCTATCACCTGGTGCTGATGGATTTTGGTCCGATGCTTGGCAGCAGCCACAAGAGTTTGCTGTCGGTATTTCTAACGAGAGCTTAATGGGTGGCAACTTACTGATTAACGCAGATATTATTCATAAAGACTATTCAGGTTCTTCATTCTATAAAGACTTCTATAGAGACCAAACAGTGTTTGCATTAGGCGGACAGTTGACGACAGGTAAAGCACAATGGCGCTTAGGCTATAGCTATGCTAGAGATCCACTTAAAAGAAATCTAGACCCTGGAGTTATCGGCATTGGTAATAATACTACAATCGGTTCACCAGTTGGTCCGATTCCAGTAACTGGCCCAGTGGTTGAATATTTCCAAGGAACGAATGCTGGTGCTGTCTGGGAGCATAGTGTCTCTGCAGGCTTAGGTTATCAGTTGTTACCTATGTTAAGGGTTGATGCACATGCTGCTTTAGCATTAGAAAATGACGTGAAACTTGGTAGCGGTCATACCGAAGTAGAAGCAGAAGCTTGGCAAGCAGG
>CAYZLE010000257.1:0-1991 GCA_964479305.1 uncultured Gammaproteobacteria bacterium
GTTTTATGTTGTGTTTTAGATGTGCATTAAAAAAGGCCGCCAATGGCGACCTTTTTATAAGTATTAATTCGATTTACTCATCGAGCAATAATAACAATATACTGGGAATGAATTTAGAGTTGTTGGATTGATACGCCTCTCTTGTAATAGAGTCTGATTGGAAATAGAGCTTTTCCTTACGGCTTACACCAGCGACTCTTGATTCAAATGCAGAGTATAGAGTGAACTCGTTATTCTGTGAAACGTAAAATTGCCAAGCATCTTGGTCATTTTTTGGTAAATCGTGACTAACTTTTATTAGGTTTCTACCATCAAGTGAATTTTTATACAGCTCGTATCTCGTGTCGATAACTGCATCTGCCCTGTATAAAACAGATAAACCATCTGGAGTGATTTTAAAAGAGTGATCTGACACATCATTTGAAGCGCCTAATGGTTGGTTAAGCTTAGTTATGGCTCTTCGAGAAGAAGGTGTTGAATATAGTTCTTCAGTTCCTAGGGTGGTTTGATTGCCTGAATAGACAACATTTTGCCCATTAGGCGTTACTAAAAAGCGACTAACATTTCCACCTAATATCGAATTGTTTAATTTAACAGTACTGCTGGAATTTATAGGAGTGGAGAATAAGTTATAACTTTGTGATTCTCCATCTCGATCTCTGGTATCGCTCTGTCGAAAAATTACTCGTTGGCTATCTGAAGTGATTGTAAATGCCCAATCAACATAACTTCCGACATTTATGGTTGATGAGCTTATTTTTACAGACCGTCCTCCATTAAGTGGAATGCTGTATATTTCAAAAATATTATCTAGTTCGATGTCAGCTCGATAGACAATAAACTGGCCATTTGGAGAAATCTGAAAAAGCTGAGAAATATCAGCTTCAGGGTTCGCTGTAAGTAGGGGTGAAATTACTTTTCTAGGTGTGCCTTGGTTTATTGGGGTGATGAACATTTCCCTAAGGTTATCTTCTATTTGATCAGCGACATATACAACGCTGTTTGAGTCAGGAGTTATAGCATAGCCACCATATCCGTTCCTAAGACCTGGTGATATGTCGCCGCCAGTAGGGAGGTTTGAATTTAACTTAACGAGGTTACCTCCAGAAATTGGCACACTGTATAATTCAAATTGGTCGAATACATTTATATCTGACCTAAAAACGACATATTGATTATTAGGGCTGATCAAAATTTTCCCATTTATTCTTCCGAATGATGTACTCAATAGAGTTTTTTGCCCGGTTGCTATTGAGACGCTATAGAGATTGGTAAAGCTGTTATTAATATTGGTATCAACGTATACAATGTAGTTTCCATCTGGGCTAATAACTGGCTCTGGAGCATAGAAAACACTACTGTCTTGACTTGTGAAGGATGCTAATTCAGTAGTATGCCCGCTATTAATGGTTGTAGAGTGAATTTTTCCAACTTCAAGGTTGTAGGCTTGAGGGTATGTGATTACTTTTGAACTATCAGGTGTGATTAAGAAAACAAGTGGGGATTCTATATTGTTAGATTGAAAGATCTTTTTGGGGTTGCCTTCGAGTATTGGCACACTGTATATGCTTGAGTTGTTGGAAAATACGGCATATTGCTCATCTGGTGATACTTTGAATGTTTGGCTTGTGCTTGAGGTGGAATTTCCATCGTAAATAGTAATTCTATTGGGTAAATGGGCAAAGCTTATTGGAACGTTGTCTGACGCATAAGCGATGGAGAAAAAAGAGTTCACAATAAAATAGAGTATTACTGCCACACATTTAGTTTGTGTTAATTTATTTATTAATAAATTGATTCTCATGCCTTTGTATTCCTTATCCTAACTCAACTATCTGAATTAGTTTACAGTGAAAATGCGTATGGAATTGTAAAATAGGTTTGTTAATTGCGAGGCATTAAAAAAGGCCGCCAATGGCGACCTTTTAAATCAATACTAATGATAAGTGTTTAACGCTTACTCATTGACGGTACATCACGAACATCTGAGC
>CAYZLE010000258.1:0-1989 GCA_964479305.1 uncultured Gammaproteobacteria bacterium
TATTCGCGGAGTTTATTAGTACGGGGAATTTACGCGCTGACCAAATGACGTTTATAAACACAATTATTAAGCACTTAACAACAAACGGTATTATTGATAAAAAAATGTTATTTGAACCGCCATTCACGAACATACATGACCAAGGTTTACTCGGTGTATTTAAAGAAAAAAATGCTAGGAAAGTGGTAAGTTTGATTGATGAGATAAACCGTAATGCTTTGCCGTTAGACAGTGATTTAAGCAAAGAGAATGCTTAAATTAGAGTTTTAACCTTTACTAGCTTTTAATTTGGCTAACTTATTATTAGCTGCCTCTAAAGCTTCATCCTTATCGCTATATTCTTTGTAGTTAAATTCTTCTACGATAAATTTCACTTTAGCAAATGGCCAGGGTACTAGGAATTTGTCCCATGAGTTTTTGATGCGCCAGCCTTTGTATTCAACGCGTATTAAATATAGTGGAATGTCGGCTTTTTGCGCCATGTAGAGCGCGCCGGGTTTCATTTGGTGGCGTGGGCCGCGTGGGCCGTCGCAGGCTACCATGATTAGTTCGTCGTTAAGGCTTTTCAGAAGCGTTCTAACGGCTTTTACGCCATCTCTGCTACTCGAACCATGCACAACTTTATGACCCATCTGGCGCATTAGAATGCCGAGAGTTTTACCTGCGCGTTTGCCTGAGACTAGGGCGAAGGTTTTGTTGTCTTTTAGTTTGTGTACTACGGGTAAAAGCTCGTCGTGCCAGAATGCTACAACAGCAGGGCCTTGAATATTTAATTCGTTATAACGGCAGGTATGGCGCGATGAAAATAGTGCGCGATAGATGCTGGTGTCTAGAAGGGTGAATTTACTCATGCTTTTGTTATTGGCTGCCGTGGCTTTGACTTTTTTGGTATTATACCACCTGATATTTTAAGTGGTGTATTTTCATGTTTGAGCGGTTTCGGATTAATAATAACGACAAAGGTTTAAGTTTTTGGCAGTTGTTTGTTAGCACTGTGCGCTCGTTTTTTGGTGTGCAAAAAAGTGAAAACCGTGAAAGGGACTTTAAGAAAGGCAAGCCACTGCAATTTATTCTAATGGGTCTGTTCGTTACGGCTATTCTTATTTTTAGTATTTTAATGCTAGTTAAGTTTATTATTGCCCAGGCTGGCGTGTAGTGGGCTATAGGCAAGAGCTGCTTGAGTGTTTGTCTGAAACTCAGGCTTTGTATAAGCAAATTGAAGAACAAGGTTTAAGTGCAAAAGTAAGGCATATTCATGCTTTGCGTAAAGACGCTTTCTTAGCTAAGTATGACGATTATTTTAACTTAGAGCGCTATCAGCTAGCTTTGAATTTTGTATTGTCTGATGTGTATAGCAGTTTAGATAATGAAAAGCGCGATTTAAAAATATCTACAGCTTTTAGCAGTATGAGCAAAGTGCTGCCCGACAGCATTCTTGAGACGATTGCCAAAGCGGTTAGTTATAACTGCAATATGCTTAAACTAGACGCAATGTTGGCCGCTAAAGAGTCATTAACTGGCGTGAGCGCTTACGAAGAGCTATTGAAAGATACTGATGCTAAGCAAGCAAGTAATGATTTAGTGGATGACTTTGTAGCTTTAGCCAACAATATTCATGTTTTTACTGCTAAACCCTTTATGCAGCTAACACTTAAAGCATCGCGCATTCCTGCGCGTGCTGCAAATTTAGAAGAGTTGCAGGACTTTTTAGAACGTTGTTTTACGGCGTTTAAGAAAATGCGCCAGCCAAAGGCCTTTTTGCAAGACTACAAGCAGCGAGAAACGCTTTAGTAGAGTCTATAAGACTTTTGCAAGACCTAGAAGAATAAGTATTTAGCGCCAAGTCCAATTAGGATTGCGATCATTACAGGTTGCAGAACTTTGTCTGACAGTTTGTAGCCTACCTTAGTGCCCAGCCAGATAGCGGGTAAAGAACCAATAATTAAGCCTACTAATAAATATGCATTCACATTGCCCATTTGCATGTGG
>CAYZLE010000259.1:0-1989 GCA_964479305.1 uncultured Gammaproteobacteria bacterium
TCAAGAAGCTACAGTATTGCGTAAACACTGTGGAAAGGACTTTTTATTAGTCACTCCAGGTATTCGCATGGCTGAAGACAATGCTGACGACCAAAATCGTATTATGACACCCGTCAAAGCCATGCAAAATGGATCAAGCTACCTAGTGATAGGTAGGCCAATAACCAAGTCCGACGACCCTGTAGGTAAATTGCTGACAATAAATACGGACCTCGGCTGTATTTAAATAAACTCCTAAGCGTTACATTGTAACTTCTAAAGGAATAGGAGTTCGTGGTGTTAAAGTTTAGCCTCAAAGCTATAGTCTTATGTTTTTTTCTCTTTGCATCTGTTTCAGCACATGCAATTGAACCTGTAAATATCAACACAGCTAGTGCAGCCTCTCTCACGGCACTCAAAGGTATTGGTAGAAGTAAAGCACAGGCTATTGTTAACTACCGTAATTTAAATGGGCCATTCCCCTCAATTTCATCTCTGGTTCAAGTTCGCGGTATAGGTAGAATAATTCTAGAGGCAAATCGAAAAAGCATCACGATCAAAAATTAAACTTAGTTAAGTATTTAGTTATCACCTTGTGCCTAGAGTTTTCTAGGCTTTTTTGTGTCTAATAGATTAATAATAAAATCGAGATGGTGTTTCATAAGAATGTAATATTTTCGATTAAATTAAATTGTTGTTGACAGAGAAATTTTTTTCGAATAAGTTAAAAGAGAAATTTAACATAACTAGAAATAAGCTTAGGCTTGTGTCCTGTGTTGTTAACAGAAAAAAACAGCGGAAGTTTTAATTAGGTAAAACATTTATCTAGTTTAAATTAGAAGCAGACCTAATAATAAAACAATCAGGGAATGATAATGTCGATATTTATCAAGCATACAAAGTGCACACACTCTATTCAGTTACTCGCTTTAATTTTCTTATTTTTGTCGAGTATCATCTTTTCAAATGTTTATGCACTTACCCTAGATTCATCTCAACTTCAGTCACAACTTATTCCCGGCATTAGCACTAACGCCAACATAGACTCAATCCAACTTAAACGTAATGCTTCAGGTCAAGCGGTTATTTTTTGGGAACAACAAAACGGCGAACTCATTGACTTGTATTACAGCTACCACAATGGCGTAAGTTGGAGCTCAGCTCATAAATTTGCTGATGGCACTTATTACAACACAAGCAACAACACTCGACCTGTAATCCCTTACGCACAAGTCGGCATAGACGATGCCGGTAACATTATGGTTGCTTGGATGGTAGGTGACCCTGGTAGTTCATGGGCGCATGGGCTTAATGCTCGTCGCTACAATGCAGCAAACCAACAATGGGAAAGCGTACAAACCTTATTAACAGATGAAGTAAGTTATGGCATTGAAGGTCGTGGCTTCAACATGCTTGTTGAACCTGATGGTCAAGCACTTATCCTTATCGAAGTAGGTGGCTCTCGTAGACAGCTTCGTAGCTTACATTACTCAAATGCCACTGCTTGGCAAACTGTCTCTAATTGGGCAACTGACAACATCATCCAATCCACTCAGATGGCCAGTAATAAGTCTGGACAAGCCATGGCTATATGGAACCATGGTTCTAGTGTGTTAGACCAAACAAATCATTACAGTACATTTGATTTCAACAGCCAAAGCTGGAGTAATGAAGCTTCTTTAGGTAATGATATTGATCAGCTACATGGCCGTACAAGTCCTGTTAGTTTTCAATACGGACAAAATGAAGCACTGTTAGTGTGGACTAACCGCAGTAGCGGTAATACTTATCAAAACCTAATAAAACATTATCGCAACGGTCAATGGCAAGATGCCCAAGCAAACGGTCTGAGTGGTTGGAACCCAAGTGGTGCCTATGCTGTGCTCAATAACAACGGTCAACACAGCAACTTAATCCGTACAACGAATGGCTGGTTAGGCTTTAAACATTACAACAGCGATGACAGCGTATTAACAGAACAAGTTATTGCCAATGGTATTTATGATAATG
>CAYZLE010000260.1:0-1969 GCA_964479305.1 uncultured Gammaproteobacteria bacterium
AGCTTTGTTGCTTAAGAGCAGCCTTTATCGCTTTTCCAGTTTCAAAGTGAAATACAGTATGCCCTGCATCACTTAACCAAATTTTTATAATTTCCGCTTGATCTAAATCGTCTTCTAACAAAGCTAAACGCATTGGTTTTCCTAATACTTATAGTGTTAATTATTGTTAATTGGCATTTTAACGGTAAAAAAATAGTTTACAAGCAAAAACTTATGCGTGGCTTATGCAAAACTACTTTAACTTAGCTCATTTAAGAGGTCACTTTACCGTGATCTCGCGTTGATAAGAACTCAACTTCTGGCCAGCGTTCTTGTGTCATAGACAAGTTAACGCGTGTAGGCGCAATATAAACCAGTTCATTTGCGTGATCTAATGCCAAGTTGCCCTCTAACTTCTTCTTAAAGTCAGCAAACTTCTTTTCATCTTCGCAAGCTACCCAACGAGCCGTGTTTACATTCACATTTTCAAACAAACACTCAACGCCGTACTCACTTTGCAAACGGTGTGCTACAACATCAAACTGCAATACACCTACCGCACCCAATATAAGATCATTATTAATCAAAGGACGCATTAGCTGCGTTGCACCCTCTTCACATAATTGAATTAGGCCTTTCAATAGCGCTTTCATCTTAAGTGGGTCTTTCAATACAGCACGTCTAAATAGCTCAGGCGCAAAGTTAGGTATGCCCGTAAACTGAATCTTCTCGCCATTAGTAAAAGTATCACCAATACGAATACTACCGTGGTTATGCAAACCAATAATGTCACCCGGGAAAGCTTCTTCTACATGACCACGATCAGAAGCCATAAAGGTCAGCGCATCGCTAAACTTCACATCTTTACCCGTTCTTACTTGGTAAGCCTTCATACCTTTTTCATACTTGCCTGAACAAATACGCATAAAAGCCATGCGGTCACGGTGGTTAGGATCCATATTTGCTTGAATCTTAAATACAAAGCCAGTGAATTTATTCTCTTCAGGCAACACTTCACGTTGCTCTTCTTCGGTGATATTCGCTAAGCGCATTTGTGGCTTAGGTGCATTCACTACAAAATCATCTAACAACTCTGTAATACCAAAGTTATTAATAGCCGAACCAAAAAATACAGGCGTCTGCTTACCATCTAAATAAGCTTGCTTATCAAACTTGTGGCTTGCACCCTGCACTAGCTCAACCTCATCACGCAGCTCTTCGGCTTGCGTACCAAGCAACTCATCTAAACGTGGGTTATCTAGGCCTTCAATCACCTCGGCTTCATTAATCTTGCCGCCATGTGTTGGGCTAAACAAATGAATAGCATCGTTATATAAGTGATAAACACCTTTAAAGCGTTTACCCATGCCAATAGGCCAGGTAACCGGTGCGCATTCTATTTTAAGAATCGTCTCAACTTCATCCAGCAAGTCAATAGCGTCGCGGCCTTCTCTATCTAGCTTATTAATAAAGGTAAATATAGGCGTATCACGCAGGCGACAAACTTCCATTAATTTAATGGTTCGTTCCTCTACGCCTTTCGCAACATCAATCACCATTAAGGCTGAATCAACCGCCGTTAAAGTACGGTAAGTATCTTCCGAGAAATCGGCATGTCCGGGAGTATCGAGTAAATTTACAATCGCGTCTTTATACGGAAACTGCATTACAGACGAAGTTACGGAAATACCACGTTGCTTTTCAAGCTCCATCCAATCAGAAGTAGCATGCTTATCAGCCTTACGGCCTTTCACACTGCCGGCCATCTGAATAGCACCACCAAACAATAGTAACTTTTCAGTTAAAGTGGTTTTACCAGCATCAGGATGCGAAATAATAGCAAAGGTTCTACGTTGTTGAATTTGCTCGAGAAATTGTTGATCTGTCATCTTAAAAGTTCATTTTTGTATAAGGCTATACATTCAATAGCTATAAGGCGTGCATTATACCCTCACTAAACTTAAATTGTTCATCATTAACACACCGCAAG
>CAYZLE010000261.1:0-1964 GCA_964479305.1 uncultured Gammaproteobacteria bacterium
AGCGACGACTTACTGGGTGAAATATTCTCAGGCTTTTGTATTGGCAAATAAACTATTTATATTTGTTTTTAATTAGTTGCAAAAACATAGCAGCAGAAATACCAGAAACACTTAAAGCCATACACATAATAATAATTTGATAACGAACCGCAATAAAGGGTTCAACGCCCGATAAAATTTGCCCCGTCATCATGCCTGGTAAAGCTACCAAACCAACAGCAAGGGTTGCGTTAATTTGAGGAATTAAAGCGGCGTTATAAGCCTCGTTTCTAGATTCAATATAATTATTGTTTTTAGTGTGAGCATTTTCAAATCGTTCGGCGGCTAAACTTACACTGTTCATGGCTGCTGAAAAAACCATACCAGCAATAGGAATCCATAAACTAGCTTGGTACCAAACAGCAGGTTTAATCACCAGAAAAATAAAAAACAAATTAATCAGTGAGCTGAAAAAAATACTGATAAAAGCATGGCTTAAAAATGAATTTTTATTATGCTTTAAGGGTCTAATAGAAATCCACGATGCTGCGGCAAGCATGATAAACAAAACCGTTAAAGTTAAAACATAGTTGTTGCTTTCAAATATACCCTTAAGTAAAAAAGCCACAATTAATAATTGTATTAACATACGCAGAGTTGCGTACAAAGTGTCAAACGGATTTGGCATTCGCCAAAACCACTGAATGAAAAATACACATAAAACAGGTATTAACATTAATGCTATTTGTGGAAGAGAGATCGCTTCAATCATAAATAACCATTTTAATAGTAATGTAAGAAATTAGAGTATATATAAAGTCACCAAGATAGCATACAGTAAAGAAATGAATACAGCCTTCTTAACAACACTCGCCATGATTGCCTTTGCAGCAAATTCTATACTCTGCCGTATGGCGCTAGAAGGTAGCGCGATCGATGCTGGTAGCTTTAGTTTAATCAGAATTATAAGCGGTGCGCTTTTACTCTCTCTATTAATAGCAGTAAAAACAAAAAATGTAAGGAGCCCATTTAAAACCATAAGCTGGAAATACCCTGCTGCCTTATCAGTTTATGCAATATGTTTTTCATATGCATACATAGCTTTGCCTGCAACAAGCGGTGCTTTAATACTTTTTACAGTAGTGCAAATTACCATGATGATTGCCTTGTTAATTAAAGGTAAAAAGCTAAGTTACATGCAATGGTTGGCGTATTGCATGTGCTTGCTAGGGTTTTTTATACTCCTACTGCCAAGCGCAGAAGCACCCAAAGCTCTGCCAGCAATATTAATGAGTTTGTCTGGCATTGCATGGGGGGCTTATACACTGTTGTCTAAAAACGTGACCGACCCATTACACACGGTCCAAAAAGCGTTTTTGTGGTCTGTGCCACTATTGGCAGCGTTCTATATAGTAGTGCTAGTAACTAACAAAGCTTCTCTGCAAATATCGTTTCAAGGGATAGTCCTAGCGATTGCCTCTGGGGCCTTAGCCTCAGGGCTTGGATATTTTATTTGGTATGAAGCTTTACGAAAGCTATCGACTTTTAATGCTGCAATAGCCCAGCTGAGTGTGCCAATCATCACAGCACTTTTGGGAGTAATAATATTAAATGAAGCGATAAGCCTACAAACTTATGTGGCTGCGGCATTAATTATGTTGGGCTTAAGTGTAAATGCATTTACACAAAAATAATTAACGTTTTGGTTTTATAAATCTAACGTTAGTACTTTTAAATAATTCTTCGCTATATTCAACAAAACAGTTTTTACCTTGCGACTTCGCAATATACATTGCTTGGTCAGCTATGCGTAAAAGCTCATTGGTCGCACGAGTATCTTGTGGGAATGTAGCCGCGCCAATGCTTATGCCTATAGATATGCTTTCTGCGCCAATTGCAAATGGTGTAGCCATAGCCGCAATAAGTTGTTCGGCAACCGCCGCGCCATCTTTTTTAACAGAATTATCTGAAAGCATAATTAAAAA
>CAYZLE010000262.1:0-1956 GCA_964479305.1 uncultured Gammaproteobacteria bacterium
CTATAGAAGGCCTAGTTAAACATTGGAAGCTCTACGCTGATGAGGACTTAGCGATAAAAATAAAAGCGGTTGAACCTCAATTCTCAGTTCAAAAACACTTTTATGATTGGGACTTAAATGACTATAAGACAGATAGCAAATAAACAATTAGTCATTCAAAATAAAGTTAATGATAGGAACCATTGAACCAGCAGCACTATTTTTCAATGGTGTATAACTCTGTAAAACTGGCGATAAACTATCAAAAAAACCTTTCCCCATTACTTCATACCCGACAGCGCTAACGTGCAAGCGGTCACCTGAATGTAAAACTGACCAAGGTTGCATAATATTATATTGATCAACAAAGTTAACACCCAGTTCAGCTGCTAAAGAACTAATTCCGCCGTTATACATAGAGTTTATTTCTGGAAAGGTATCATTCTGTGTTATGGAAGACAAAAATATATGACTTGGGGGTAGAAGACCTCGCTCTCTATACAACTCAATAATAACCTTCAAATTTCTTTTTACGTCATTAGGTGCCACTCGATCATAAAGATCATTTGCACCTCCCATAAGCATTAAAAAATTCAAATCTCCCAACTTCGATCTACTTTTTTGCCAATCCGCAACACCTCGAGTCTTCAGGAGTATCTCCCACGTTGCATCACCACCAGTCCCCCAATTATAAATATTAACTTCATTTGGGTTACAGCCAAAACTTTCAACGATATTAGCCCTAAGTGCTGGTGCATATGAGACATTTATATCTCTACCGTTTCCTGGCTCCTCTCCACCGAAAAAATTACCATACTGATCTCTCCCTAATCCTTGAGTAATGCTGTCACCAAACATAACTATATTGATAGTCGGGCAGCCAGCATGGGCTGACCTTGAGCCTAGTGCTACTAGTAAAGCAACTATAAGTAGTAACTTAGAGCGCATTACACGAACGCATTACATTTGCATCATGAATTAATACTATACCTAGCTCACTCTTCCATATTATTTGCTGTTGAGGCTTATGATGCATAACGATATTTTGATAATCAGCACAAAGTTCTTGTGTCATATTTTGATCTCTAGAAATATCCACAAAATACTGCAAAGGAACTTTTTTATTTGACTGCTCAGGTTTACAAAAACCATTAGTCTCAACAACACATGTGTAATCAATATATTTATTTTCAACTATAGAGTAGAGGCTCCAATATAGCGTGAAGTCGCTGCCCGTTACGTCGACGTTAAATTTTCTTAGCGTATCATTAACTGGTATCGAGGCTAACAAGCTAGCATCGGTCCATTTTGTATGAGCGTTTTCAGATAGCTTGCTAGCAATAGACAATTCATAACCATCATTTTTCTTATCTAAAACCATATAATAACTTTCAGCGTCTTTTAAACTTTGCGAAGACGCAGAGCTAACCGCCAATGCAACAACGCACAAAACGACAAAAGCAAGCATGGAGACAGCATGCAGAAAAGTGATTTTAAAGTTCAATCTTAATTTCTCAGTTTGTATAAGTGTTAAGTGATGCTAATAGTAGCATCTACCAGCTAAATATTTAACTTTGAAAGTAGCACACACCACACAAAAGGATACTGAAGCTTTCTGACAATTAATCTTAAAAAGATATTTTAATCTATTTGCTGTGTACATTCTTCAATTTCAAAATATCAGAAACGAATCTTCATACCACTGATATTTTTTCGTTAAAACCTTAATAAAAATGCTTAACAGGCCCATTCCCTAAGCCCACATTCAAATCATCTGAGCGCTCAATAGCTCTCTGAATATATGCTTTAGCAAGAGTCACCGATTCAAACAGCGTATTACCCAAAGCAAGATAAGTCGCGATTGCCGAAGATAAAGTACAACCTGTTCCATGAGTATTATTAGTATTCACTCTTTCCCCTAGAACCCATTTTGACACTTCTTTAGTCACGAGAAAATCATTACTCTGATTTGAACTC
>CAYZLE010000263.1:0-1956 GCA_964479305.1 uncultured Gammaproteobacteria bacterium
CCATGTCGCGCATTAACTCAAGCTTGCCGATTATTGCTTTAACCCGT
Organism: uncultured Gammaproteobacteria bacterium; assembly: GCA_964479305.1. GTDB lineage: Bacteria > Pseudomonadota > Gammaproteobacteria > HTCC5015 > HTCC5015 > JAHDBX01. The sequence goes on from CAYZLE010000263.1 coordinate 48, forward strand.
CGCCCAGGTACTTTAGGTAAATGTGCTTTATACCGTGGCGTGATACCGGTGTTGTTCGAAGAAGATTTCGAAAATAAAGTGCCAGGTAGTTTTAGTAAAAAAATCGGTCAAATTCTCAAAGGCAAAGGCCTAGTAGATGACGACGATATTATTATCTTTACGCGCGGTGATTTGCGTGGCGTGATTGGTTACACCAACACCATGAAGATTATTAAAATTAAATAAGATTGTTTATATCAAAGCGTTTATTAAAGCCCACTTTGTAAACGCTTAATTCTGACAGCTTTGCTTTCTGCAAAGCTTCTATTAAAGACTCAAAGTTATCTTCTAAAAGTTTAGCATTGTTGTTGCAGTCGTTTAAGACAATGGCGGCAATGCTGAGCTTCTTATTTAAGATAGCTTCTAGGGTTAACACGGCATGGTTTATACAGCCGACCTTATTTCCCACTACCAAAATTAAAGGCAGACCAAGAGCTTGTGCTAGATCAGCATTGTCGGCATCTGCGCATAAGGGCGAATAAAAACCCCCAGCACCTTCTACAAATGAATAAGCTTTTGAATCTAGCTTTATACTTTCAGTAATGTCGCGCAGGTAAACTTTGTTTGTATCCGTCATAGCTTGCGGTGGCGCTACAGCGGCTTCAAAACGAAAAGGGCATATTTCTGATAGTGGAGTAGATTTATCAAGCGCATTAAAATAAGCGGAGCCGTCACTTGGGAATAACTCACCATCAATGATCTCGCAACCAGACTCAATAGGCTTGAAAGCTTGTACAGCTAGGCCCTGTTGGTAAATTTGTTTTACGCAGTCTGCGCCAATGTAAGATTTTCCAACATCGGTATCACTACCAGTAATGAAAAAGCCTGCATTAGCGCGGTCAGTCATATTATGGTTTTAGGCGGTAAGGAGTTCTAGCGCTTCTTGATACTTGGCCGAAGTTTTTTCAGCAATTTCAGCTGGCATTTCAGGGCCGGGTGCAGTTTTATCCCAGTCCAAAGTTTCTAAATAATCACGCACAAATTGCTTGTCGAAACTCGGTGGGCTAATACCCACTTGGTAAGAGCTTTCAGGCCAAAAACGAGACGAGTCTGGTGTTAAGGCCTCATCAATTAATACTAGATTGCCTTGCTTGTCTAAGCCAAACTCGAATTTAGTGTCAGCTATAATAATGCCACGTTCGCGAGCAAAATCTGAAGCGTATTGGTAAAGTTCACTAGATGCCTTTTTAACTTGGCTGGCAATATCTTCACCTACTAACTTGACAGTTTCTTCGTAAGAAATATTTTCATCGTGGTCACCCACATCGGCTTTTGTAGCGGGTGTGTAAATAGGCTCAGGTAATTTTTGAGCAAGCTGTAAATTCGCAGGTAAATCAATACCACATACTTTGCCAGTCGCTTGGTAGTCTTTCCAGCCTGAACCAATTAAGTAGCCGCGCATTACAGCTTCAATAGGTAGGGCTTCTAGTTTTTTAACGATCATGCCGCGACCATTAAGCTGAGCTATTTCATCCGCTTTTAAAATGTCTTCTAATTTTATATCGGCAATATGGTTGGGGATAATGTGCTGAGTGCGTGAGAACCAAAAATTACTCACTTCAGTCAGTAAGCGACCTTTGCCGGGAATAGCGGTTGGCAAAATAACATCAAAGGCCGATAAGCGATCAGTGGTTACTATCAGTAAATGGTCATTATCAACTTCATAAATATCCCGTACTTTGCCTTTAGCAAGCAGTTTTAAAGACTGTAAAGATGATTCGTAAAGTGCGTCAGAATTAGAAGTGTTTGTAGGCATAATAAGTAAACTAAGAATAGTTAAGTTAATAAAACAAAATACTGTTATATTTGATGTAAGTTAATTTTAACATGTTCAGCGAAAACAATTAAACGATTAGATGATTATCTTCAA
>CAYZLE010000264.1:0-1949 GCA_964479305.1 uncultured Gammaproteobacteria bacterium
TGTGGATTAGTCAAAGCCTTTGGTTCGCAAATTGAAGACGTTTTAGATAAATGGGTAGAACGCATAGGGTGGATATCACTGATTGTTCTTGTTGCTGCAGCAGTGTTGTATAAAACTCTTGTTCAATAACTCTAATATAATATCCAACAATGTCGCAGTTGCATTTTTTGTACTGCTTCTAGCAGGCTGTGGGCATTCTCCAAGTCCAGTCACTGAGATTAAAATGGTTGATGATTCAGCTGCCTCGGAAAGTATAGGAGGTAAGCTAATAACGATTATTCAGCCAGAAGATACTCTGTACTCAATTGGTTTTGAAAACAATATAGATGTAAGGGACTTGCTGGCATGGAACGGAATTAGCGGAGCTAGGAATGTGAAAGTGGGTCAGAGAATTAGGCTGACTAAACCATTGGGCTATATTGAACCCGTAGCTCCAGTCATTTCGTCGGGTACTAAAGCGGTCAATGTAAAAAAAGTACCAGCAGCTAAGGTTGGAAAATCAATTAAAGTAGCAAAATCAATTAACGAATCAAAGTCAGCAGCTGAGCCAAGTAAGTCAGCCTCACCAAATAAAGTCAACAGCGGCGTTGCTCTCTATCAACCGACTCAGAGCATACAATGGTCTTGGCCAGTAAAAGGGAAAGTGATAGGTTGGTTTTCTTTAAATAAGGCTCAGAAGGGCTTGGATATTAGTACTTCAATAGGTCAAAAGATTAAAACGACGGCTCCCGGTAAAGTGGTCTATCAAGGCTCGGGCATTAAAGGCTATGGCAATTTAATTATTATTAAGCACTCTGAAGATATGCTGAGTGCTTATGCGCACAACTCCAAAGTGCTAGTCAGAGAAGGAGAATACATTGATAAAGGAAAGGTTATTTCTCTTGCTGGAGCAAGAAAGGGTAAGTCATTACTTCACTTTGAAATTAGAAAAAAAGGCAAGCCAGTTAACCCAATGGAGTATTTACGTTAAATTTACTGGAAACGTGTAAAAACTCGCGACATTGTCTTATCGCACCGTTAAAATAAGCGGCTCTTTATAAACACCTATATGCACGTCGAAGTACGTGTTTAATTTGAACATGCAAAAAATCACTTTAGGAATTTTAGGCTTAGGCACAGTCGGCGGTGGAACAGTAAATGTTCTAAAGCGCAATGCTGCTGCGATTAGCGCCAGAGCAAATGCAGAGATTGTTATCAAATCTGCGGCAGTTAGATCACTTGACAGTGATCGTATTTGTGATTGTGACGGTATTGAGCTAACAACAAACCCATCGGATATTATCAATGATCCTGAAGTTGATGTGATCGTTGAGTTAATTGGCGGTGATACTTTCGCTAAAGAACTTGTAGAACAATCTATTGCTAACAAAAAACACGTAGTTACTGCGAATAAAGCGTTAATCGCGAAATACGGTAACGAGCTATTTGCTAAAGCAGAAGACAATGGCGTTGTGATTGCCTATGAGGCATCCGTTGCGGGCGGTATCTCTATTATTAAGGCGCTAAGAGAAGGTCTTGCTGGAAATGACATTGAGCTAATTGCGGGCATTATCAATGGCACAGGTAATTTCATTTTGACTGAAATGCTAGAGAAGGGTCGTGACTTCGCAGATGTGTTGCAAGAAGCACAAGAGCTTGGCTACGCAGAAGCAGACCCAACATTCGATGTTGAAGGCATTGATGCTGCTCACAAATTAGCGATTCTTGCAGCGATTGGTTTCGGTATGCCGATCAACTTTGAAGCTGTGTATACAGAAGGTATTTCAAAGCTGGCTTTAGAAGACTTACATTATGCTCAAGAGCTTGGCTATCGAGTGAAGCACTTAGGTGTTGCTAAGAAATCAGAAGATGGTGTTGAGTTGCGTGTTCACCCAACGCTGATTTCACAGAAGCGTTTAATCGCAAATGTGAACGGTGTGATGAACGCAGTATTAGTTCGTGGCGATGCA
>CAYZLE010000265.1:0-1949 GCA_964479305.1 uncultured Gammaproteobacteria bacterium
TTACCTAACCAGTATTGAGCGTTAGCCGCATATACACTTTTTGGATAGTCTTGAGTAAATTTACTAAAGGCATCAATTGAGTCTTTGTATCTTTTTTCTTTTAAAAGCGTAAATGCTTTGTCATATAGCTCTAGTTCCAATTGCGGGTTATTAGAATCAGCAAGCGGTTTCTGAGCACTGCTTTCGCCAGCTGGAATTGGAGCCTTTCCCTGAGGATTCTGGGGGCTTTGGGGCTCAGAGCCTGAAGCACTCAAGTCATTAAGGCGTGTATCGATATCTAAATATAAATCTTTTTGGCGCTTACTAATGCCATTCATCTCATAACGAAGTTCTTCTACTTCACCCTGCACTTCTTGCAGTTGAGACTTTAGTATTTCCATGGATTGGTAAAGCTCAACCAAACCTTGGTTTTTAATTTGATTTTCTAGCGCGCTCATTCTTTTTTGAAGCTCTGGATATTGCGCTTCTAAATTGTTTAAGCGATCTTTTGTTCCTGCCCAAGATGTGATGGGTGCTAACAAAAATGTTAACACCACTACACATAAGGATATTTTATTATTAATCATAAATAATCTTTAGTTAAACTATTAACTTAGTTATATACGATTTCAACGCGACGGTTTTGAGCCCAAGCAGCTTCATTACGACCAAGCTCTAAAGGTAATTCTTCACCAAAACTTACAACAGTAATTTGGTCAGATGAAACACCTTGAAGAAGTAACATTTGACGAACAGACAAACCACGTTGCTCACCTAAAGCAACGTTATATTCTCTTGAACCACGTTCATCAGTATGACCTTCTAAACGTACAGTAGCTGATGGATGAGATTTTAGATAAATAGCGTGTTGCTCAATAGTATATTGATCAACTTCACGAATTACAGACTGGTTATAACCAAAAAAGATGATGCGTTGTGCTAATGGGCTATTTGGATCATTGATTGCATCTTTTGTATAAATACATGGCTCTAAGCAATCAGCTGGTGTTGTTACAGCTTCTACTACTGGCGCAACTTCTTTTGGTGCTTCAGGTGCTTCAGGTGCTTCAACAACAGGCTTAGGCTCTGGAGTTGATGAACAACCCGCAACAAAAGCTAAAACTAAAAATACTACTGATAAATTTTTCATTATTCTATCCTTTCTTTGTTTATGACAAATTGAATGTGTTCATTCATTATACAAAATTATTGAGCAAAAGGTGCCCAAGATGGCTCTCTAATATCACCAGAACTCAATAAAAGTGTCTGTTTAGTACGTCCATCAACCGAAACAGCGGCTAAAACACCTCTTCCGCGGTCTTCAGTCGCGTAAAGCAAGATACGACCATTAGGCGAAAAGCTCGGCGACTCGTCCAAACGTCCATCAGTTAAGACCCTAAATACACCATTGCTTTGATCTAATAAACCAATTTGAAAGCGACCTTCATTACGATGTGCTACTGCTAGATAACGTCCATCTGGCGAAATAGTTGGCGAAGTATTGTAACGGCCTTCAAAAGTAACACGACTTGGTTTTCCGCCCGTAGCACTTATTTTATATATTTGTGGCGAACCACCTTGGCTAGATGTGTAATAAATTGTATTGCCGTCTGGTGACCATGTTGGCTCTGTGTCGATACCATAACTACGTGTTAATTTTTTCAAGTTTTTAGACGCAATATCTAAAGTGTAAATATCAGCATTGCCACCTTTTGATAGTGTTAGAGCTAATTTACGGCCATTCGGGGACCATCTCGGCGCACCATTAATACCTTTAAAAGAAGCTACTCTTTTTCGAGCAGATTTGGTGTAAACAGACTGAATATAAATTGCAGGGCGTCGATTTTCAAATGACACATAGGCAATACTTTTACCATCAGGCGACCAACTAGGCGACATAATAGGCTGAACAGAATTTAAAATAGTTTGTGAGTTGCTTCCATCCGCATCAGCTATTTCTAATTTAAACT
>CAYZLE010000266.1:0-1907 GCA_964479305.1 uncultured Gammaproteobacteria bacterium
TGGCTTACAATCTTGTGGTTCGCCCTCGTGAACGTGCTCGGTTGTACCAAACATAATTCGACCTTTCCAAGGCATAGCAAAAATAGCGCGCTGGTCTTGAGGTGCTTCTAAGTAATAAATTCCTTTATCTAATTTGCCTTCAAGCTCAATGTGAGTGCCCTGCACTAAATCCACATTAATTTGATTAGGTAAAGGTTGGCAAGCATCAGATACGTAGTTAATCCAAGGGCCAGTAGCATTAACCATTACACGGCATGAACTTTCATCATCTTTACCATCAAGTTTGTATTTAACAGTCGCTTTATTAGCTTCTAAATTAGCAGAAGAGAATGCCGCCTTAAACTTCACTACTGCGCCTAGCTCCGTAGCCTCTTCAATTAAACGACGAGTAAGTGCTGCATCATCAGTTTGAGCATCGTGGTATTGGTAAACAGCCAATAGATCATCTGTTTTAACACCATCTAAATCTGCCCATTCTGACTTTTTTAATTTTCTAAAACGATTACGCTTTGTTAAACCACCTAGCACCGCATAACACATCAAGCCTAAACGAATAATGATTCGTGAACGGCTAGTCGTTTTATAAATAGGAATATGAAATTTTTGTAAACTTACAAGGTCGCTATAGTCTTCTAATAGTCGATGCTGGTCCTGCAAACATTCACGCACCAAACCAAACTCGTAAGACTCTAAATAACGTAGACCACCATGAATTAATTTTGATGACTTTGATGATGTGCCTTGTGCAGGTTCGTCGTATTGCTCTAGCAATAAAACTTTATAACCTTGCTTTGTTGCCTCTAAAGCGGTGGCAGAACCTTGAATGCCAGCACCTACTACAATAATGTCATAATCATATTCGTTCATTAGAAATACTCAGGTCTGTTTTCGGCTATATGCTTAATGTTGTCGGTTTCTACATAAGTAGTATCTAAACCAAATAAGTAGTCCACTGTTTCCGGTGTTTCTGTATGGTAAACCATCCACTCAGCGTCTATGCCTTCGGTTTTATCCCAAAGTGCTCGGCCAATTGTTGGAAGTTTATTTTGATTTACAGCTAAAGCTTGCGGCTGCATAATTTTAGCTATTTGAATACTTTCAATATCGTAATGACGCAATACCCAGCAGGTGTTCTTATGTCCTCTTGTATGCAGCGCATTTATAACATCTGCAGAAAAGCTCAAAAATAACACTTGCGACATAATAGGCGATACCGCCTCAATAATTTTATCTACAACGACATCAACACCAAAAGCTTTTACACTTTCTTCTTTAATTTCAACGCAAGCAGTTACACCAGCATTAGCTTTAAAAAAGGATGCAATCTCTTCTAATGACGAAACAGGCGTACCTTTATATTTATCGCCAAAACGAGCTGGATAATCTGCAGTATAGGTTTGAATAACCATCCAAGGTTTGTCGGTAATAAAACCTGGCTTTTCAGACATACGTTCTAAACTATGGTCATGATAAACCACAGGAACATGGTCTTGCGAAAGTTGCACATCAAATTCAACTGCCTTTGCACCAGCTTTAACTGCTTCTTCAATTGCTAGTAAAGTATTTTCTGGGTAAAGCTCAGACAAACCTCGATGAGCTACAACAACTTGTTTTTTCATAGCAAAACCTTATTAGTCTTTTTCGTTAATCCAGTTCATTTGAATTGACTCTAAAATTTTCTCATTAGAGTTTTCAGGCTCATCATCAAATTCTTCTAAGCCACAAATCCATGCATGCAAATCGGTAAAGCGAACATACTGAGGGTCAGTATCGGGATACTTGTCATCTAAAGCGAATGCAATTTCTAAACTATCAGTCCACTTCAAATTCATTTGATCGCCTTTTAATTTAGCAAAAACCTAGTGGTCTTCGCTCACCATGTTAATAGTATATTTCGGAATTTCAAC
>CAYZLE010000267.1:0-1829 GCA_964479305.1 uncultured Gammaproteobacteria bacterium
GCATCATGGCTAGTACGGCTTTTGCGATATCTAGCTTGTCTTCAGTGATACGGCGTGCAAGTGTTTGATCTAAACGTGCAGAGTCAGACTGGCCTTCTGGGAAAATTAAATCGTGGCCATGAGATTGCGCTATCGCATTTTCACTTAAACGGTTTTTCTTATCTGTATTTAACTCACCATTGTGAGCCATGCGTCTGAACGGTTGCGCAAACATTGGGTTTGGCGCTGTGTTTGTTGAGAAGCGTGTATGGAAGAACAGTGTATGAATACAGTGATGTTCATCAGTTAAATCTTTAAAGTAAGGAATAACTTCCCAACTATTTAGTCTACCTTTATATACTTGAGTAAAAGAACTCATAGATAATGGGTAGAAACCAGCAAGTTGCTTTTCGCTAAATGCAGGTGTTTCAATTTCTAATAAAGCTTCATTGATATGCGCTTCGAAGTCGGCATGGTTGTTGATGCTTGCAGGGCGAGCAAAAACAACTTGGCGAATTGTGAGTTGAGCCTTTTGGCTAGCTTTATTTAGAGCTTCAGGGTTAACTTCAACGTCGCGCCATAATAAAACAGGTAGTTCGTGTTTTACTAAAGCATCATTAATGATTTTTTCAGCAGCATCGTGTTGTGCTGTGTCACGAGGGTAAAAGAAGTTACCAACCGCAAATTCACCGTAGTTAAGAGACTGATCTTTTGTTAGGTGACGATAAAAATCTACAGAAATATCAATGTTCACACCAGCGCCATCACCGATACCTTCAGCGCTCATACCACCACGATGCGGTATTTTGCATAGTGCTTGGTTAGCAAGCTCTAGAAGCTCGTGTGTCTGTTTGCTGTGCTTGTTGGTTAAAAAACCAACACCGCAGCTTGAATGTTCTAAGTTTCTATCAAAAAGAAATCGCATATAACTACCTAAATTTAGTAGCGAAAGCCGGTGCAATCGCCGTAAGTATTTGTTTTATATAACAAATTTTGGCCTACGAAACGCCAAACCCTTTTTAGAGGGCGAGGCAGAATACACGCCTAAGTGTGTTTTTGCAAATTTTAGTGCATTTAAGATGCCGAGAAAGTTACTACATTCCTGGCTATTTCATTCGTTTGCTTGAAATTTTGTGCTTAAAAAAGCGAGCCTAAATTATACACTATTTTACATTTCATTAAAATAAAGCTTTTTTAAGTTTTAGTAATTACATAAAATAATGAAATTGAAAATTTATAAAGTAGAAACGCTATGAAGATGTCCCCTAAAGTTGAAACATTTGTTGCTCATTTTGGTGAAATGGGTAGCCGCTGGGGCATGACGCGCGCCGTAGGGCAAATTTACGCTGTATTAATGGTGACTGAAAAGCCACTAAATGCCGATGAAATTACCGATGCGCTAAGCATATCTAGGTCAAATGTCAGTATGGGCCTAAAAGAGCTGCAGTCATGGCGTTTAATTAAGCCTTTGCATTTTCCGGGTGACCGTAAAGAGTATTATCAAACGCCAGATGATATGTGGGAAGTGGCGCGTATTATTTTTGAAGAAAGACGCAAGCGTGAATTAGAGCCAACGATGTCGATGTTACGTAATGAAATGATGCGTGACCCAGTTAGCCCCGAAGGTAAGTATGCTCAAGATCGTATGGAAGGTATTTTGGAGCTAATTGAAACTATGACGCATTGGGCTGATGACTTACAAAAATTAAGTTCAGCTGACCTAATGAAAATGATGAAGTTAGGCTCGGGTGTAACGAAAGTCTTATCTGTTAAAGATAAACTGATAGGTAAAAGCGATAAGGGCGAGCAGGGCTAGTGCGAGCTGTATACCTTTATATAGTAGCTTGTAT
>CAYZLE010000268.1:0-1829 GCA_964479305.1 uncultured Gammaproteobacteria bacterium
TGTAGGATGATAAGATGGTGGAGGCGGCGGGAATTGAACCCGCGTCCGAAAACTCTCTGCCCTTGGTACTACATGCTTATCCTATTATTATTTTAGTTAAACGCTACTCAATAGGCGGAGAAGACGCTTAACGATCCCAGATAAGTTTTAAATAATCCACGCTGGGAGCGCTTCATATCGATCTTGTGAGAATGACACCGGTGATCCGAGTGCACAAGCACAGGCTTGGGCCGATGGTCTATACAGGTTATTAAGCTGCTAGTGCGTAGTTGTCGTCGTTTGCAACTATAAGTTTGGTCGTTTTTACGTGGATAACCACCACGGCATGCACCTTAAGTTTTGACATTCCCGTCGAAAGCCATGTCGCCCCCAATTAGAACTAGGTGTATCTGTTAGATGGCAGTAGTGTAGTTTGGTTCCTTGTTTATGTCACGTTAATTGTTGTTTATTTTAGATTTTTACGCTTAGCTTCTGGAGCTTATGCTGCGGATAGTTTAAAATTCGGGCTCTCTGATTTTAGAGTCAATTTTGCCCAAATAGGGCGGTTTTTCAGGAATATTACCAATATGCTATCAATTTTCGGTGCAAATGCCTTATCTGACTTTCGTTTACAGAAGTTATTGTCACAATGCCAAGAGCTTGTGCCTACGCTTAAGGGTGTAAGTGCGCGATTTGTACATTTTTTAGATGTTGATAGTTTAAGCGATTCAGATGAAGCAAAAGCTCAAGCTTTGCTGACTTACGATGCGGCTTTTGATGAAAGTTTAGCGACTGAGCAGTCTTTATTAGTAACGCCTAGAGCGGGTACTATTTCACCTTGGTCTTCTAAGGCGACGGATATATTTCATAACTGCGGTTTAAACACGATTGGCCGTGTTGAGCGTGGCGTTAAGTTTTATTTTGACGGTAGGCTTTCAAAAGACGATTTAAATGCATTAATACCTTTAATTCATGACCGTATGACGGACATGGTGCTTGCTGATGAGAAGCAGGCTACTTGTTTGTTCTCGCATATGTCGCCAACACCATTCACGAGTATTGAAGTGCTTGAGAAAGGCCGTGAAGCGATTGTAGTGGCTAACACGGAGCTAGGTTTAGCTTTGGCTGACGACGAGATTGATTACTTAACAAAGAGTTTTACTGATTTAAAGCGTAACCCAGTAGATGCCGAGTTGATGATGTTTGCGCAAGCGAACTCAGAGCATTGTCGCCATAAAATATTTAATGCCGACTTTAAAATTGATGGCGAAGTGCAGCCTAAATCATTATTTAAGATGATTAAAAACACTTACGAAACATCACCTAAGAATGTGATTACCGCTTACTCAGATAACTCTTCGGTTATTGCAGGCCATAAAGGTCAGCGTTTCCACCGAAATAGTGAAAGTAAGTCTTATGAATATACTGAAGAAGATATTCATATTTTAATGAAGGTAGAAACACACAATCACCCAACGGCTATTTCACCTTTTCCGGGTGCGGCGACAGGTTCGGGTGGTGAAATTAGAGATGAGGGCGCTACTGGTCGTGGTGGTAAGCCAAAAGCCGGTTTAAGTGGTTTCTCTGTATCTAACTTACGTATTCCAGAATATGAGCAAGCGTGGGAAGAAGATTACGGTAAGCCAGAGCGTATTGCTTCGGCTTTAGATATTATGATTGAAGGCCCTATTGGTTCAGCTGCATTCAATAACGAATTTGGTCGCCCGAATGTTTGTGGTTATTTCCGTAGCTACGAGCAACATGATAACGACGGTAAATTACGCGGCTACCATAAGCCAATTATGATTGCTGGCGGTATGGGCAACATTCGCGCGCAGTTAGTTGAAAAA
>CAYZLE010000269.1:0-208 GCA_964479305.1 uncultured Gammaproteobacteria bacterium
ATAGCTTTGAGGCTAGACTTTAGCATCACGAACTCCTATTCCTTTAGAAGTTATAATTTAACGTTTTATAAGTTTTTTAAATACAGTCAAGGTCCGTATTTATTGTAAGCAATTTGCCTACAGGGTCGTCAGACTTGGTTATCGGCCTACCTATCACTAAGTAGTTTGAGCCGTTTTGGATAGCTTTTACAGGCGTCATAATACGGTT
>CAYZLE010000269.1:218-1813 GCA_964479305.1 uncultured Gammaproteobacteria bacterium
TACCAGGGGTGACTAATAAAAAGTCCTTTCCACAGTGTTTACGCAATACTGTAGCTTCTTGAGAAGAGCATACAACACCATCTAAACCGCTATTTTTTGTAAGACTAGCTAGATTAAGCACTTGTTCTTCACAAGTACTATTCACACCTACTTGATTCAGTGAAGCGTCATCCATACTGGTAAGTACGGTTACGGCAATAAGCAAAGGAGCATTTGGCATTTGCAAGGCTTCTCTTGCAGCCGCCATCATTTTTTCACCGCCTGAAGCATGGACGTTCACCATCCAAACACCTAGATCAGCAGCAGCTTCGCAGGCTTTTGCCGTTGTATTTGGAATGTCGTGAAATTTTAAATCTAGGAAAACATCAAAACCTTTAGCCACTAGACTTTTAACTAATTCTGGGCCAAATAAGGTAAAAGCTTGCTTGCCTATTTTTAAACGGCAGGTTTTAGGGTCTAGCTTTTCAACAAGTTCTTCGATTGCATATAAGTTATCAAAATCGAGAGCGATAATAACGGGAGATTTAATATTCATATTTATGTCATTTCAAAACGAATGGTGTCCCAAGACTTGCAGCTTGGGCATTGCCAATAATGGTTTTGGCTTTTATAACCGCAACGCTGACAGTTATGGTCAGAGCGAGCAGCTTCTAAACGAGCCAGGTCTGTTTTAATTTTATCAATATCTTCTGAATCAATAGAAAGGTGGCTTGTTTTAAAGTCTATCCACTCTTTAAGTAAGGTTGTAGTAACGCGCCCTTCTTTGAATTGGTTTTGTAAGTACTGATCACCGTCTTCAATACTTTCGTAATCTGCTAAGAATACAGCGTAACCTTTTGCAGATGGCATTTTTTTAAGCTTGGCAATAGACTGCTTAATTGATGCGAGTAATTTTTTATTATTAGGCAGGTTTTCCATGCAAGCTCGTAAGCCAGTAAGCACTTGTGAGAGTTGGTTAGGGTCGATATCAAGTATGCGCATGTACTGAGAAAATGCGGTTTTATAGTCGTCTTGCTTAAGCGCAATATTTGCCAGTAGAATTTTAGCGCGAACACCTTTTTTTTCTGTAGCCTCAGCTGTTTCAGCATAAGTAAGCGCTTGATTGAAATTACCTTTACGCATGAGCTTTTCGCCAATTTCACAATTAAAGTGCGCAATCATGTGGTTTATATATTCTTTATTCTTATTGCTAAAGCCTTTAGTGACTTCAATGGCTTTTTCCCAGTCTTGTTCACGTTGGTAAATTTCTAGTAGGCTATTCATCGCCTCGTCAGCATGGTTTTTGTCTGACTTCAGCTCAAGAAGCAAGCTTTCAGCTCTGTCATTAAGACCTGCACTTAGGTAATCTCTGCCCAATTCGAGCAAAGATAAACCACGTTGGTAGTTATCGAGAGATGGGCGTGCAATTAAGTTTTGGTGGATTTTTGTGGCTTTAGCTACGTCGCCACGCTGCCTAAATAAACTCGCTAAAGCAAAGTGTGTTTCAACAGATTCTGAATCGTTTTCTACTAGCTTTAAGAATACATCTAAAGCTCTATCAGGCTGGTGGTTTAATAGATAGTTTAAACCCTTGTAGTAGTTAGCTGCATTTTTAC
>CAYZLE010000270.1:0-1802 GCA_964479305.1 uncultured Gammaproteobacteria bacterium
CAATACGATGAACGTAATCTGCCGGTACGTCTGGCAAGTCTAGGTTAACTACTTGAGGAAGCTGCTGAATATCAATACCACGTGCAGCAATATCCGTAGCTACCAACACTTGTGTTTTGTAGTCTTTAAAATCGGCCAAGGCTTTAGTACGAGCCGCTTGGCTTTTGTTGCCGTGAATGGCCGCCGACTTAATGTCGTTATCATTTAAGAAAGTAACAAGCTTATTCGCGCCATGCTTGGTGCGAGAAAACACTAATACTTGCTGCCAGTTTAAATCTTTTATTAAATGGGCTAGAAGCGCCGGTTTACGCTTTTTATCTGCAGGGCATAACCATTGCTTAACTGTGTTAGCGGCAGCGTTAGGCGGCGATACAGAGATCTCTTCGGCATTATTTACAATGCCTTTAGCTAAACGACGAATCTCTGGTGAAAATGTTGCCGAGAACAATAAGTTCTGACGCTTCTTAGGAAGCAAGGCAACGATTTTTTTAATATCGTGAATAAAGCCCATATCAAGCATACGGTCGGCTTCATCTAAAATTAGGGTTTCAACTTGGTTAAACTTAATAGCGTTTTGGCTAAATAAATCGAGCAAACGACCCGGTGTTGCAACCAATACATCTACGCCTTTACGCAAGCGCATCATTTGCGGGTTAATTTTAACGCCACCAAAAACTACGGTTGAACGGATATCCATGTGCTTGCCGTAGTCAGAAACACTCTGTTCTACCTGTGCAGCCAGTTCACGCGTTGGTGTTAAAACCAAAGCACGAATATGGTTAGATCGTGCTTTATTTTTGCTTTTCGACAAATTTTGCAGCAAAGGCAAAGTAAAAGCAGCTGTTTTACCCGTACCCGTTTGCGCAGCCGCCATAAGGTCTTTGCCTTTTAAGACTAAAGGAATACCTTTAGCTTGAATAGGCGACGCTTTGTCGTAACCCTGCTCTTTAACGGCCTTTAAAAGGGATGCAGATAAACCTAAATTTTCAAAACTCATAATTACTCTATAAATAAAATTAAACGTGAAAGTAACAAAACTCATTAGATGCAAAACTAATTGAATGAAGTGTATTCAGACATTCCACCGCTAATAAGTATAGTCTTTAAAAATAAAGATGATAAAAATGTGGAATTAAGTTTGTAGTTGAATGGTGGCTGGGGGCGGGATCGAACCGCCGACACGAGGATTTTCAATCCACTGCTCTACCAACTGAGCTACCCGGCCAAATGTTTATGTGTGAAGCTTAAAAAGCGACATGACAATAAGGAGTGAGATCTCTTATTTGCCTAACAAAAACGAGGGCGTATTACACACGTCTGAAGACAAATAGTCAAGAAGAGTTAGTCACTTTTCGTACATTTATTTGAAAAAAGTGACTATTCGCTTTGTATGCTTATTCTTCTGGCTTAACAAACTCATTAGGTAGGCTTGAACCGCCTTCAAATAAGAATTTCACCATTTCTTCTTCTAAGAATGTTCTGGCCTTAGGGTCAACAGGTGTTAAGCGGTATTCGTTAATTAACATGGTTTGGTGGCCTACCCACTCTTTCCATGCTTCTTGCGAAATTTCAAAGTAAATTCGCTTACCAAGATCACCAGGGTATGTGGGTCTTTCTAGGCCAGGCGCCTCTTTTTTTAATCTCGCGCAATCAACCATGCGTGTCATATTGTCTCTCTTTTACTCTGCGTAGAGTTTAACTATTTTTTTAATCGGTGCTGGTAAGCCTATAGACAGCTCATCAGCTTTAATATCGTGCCATAGCACTGAATCTCTTAGCAAATAAGACTTTGCTTGCTCTGC
>CAYZLE010000271.1:0-1798 GCA_964479305.1 uncultured Gammaproteobacteria bacterium
AGCATTTATTGAAAGCAATGCGCTGAGCGTTGGTTCATTAGACGTATAGTTTTGTAGGTGTAGGTTCTCGCCAGCTTTTAGATTACTCTCAAAAACTTAGATATTTAGAGAGACTCAACGGGTAAAACAATGAATCACTATTATAAAAAAGGGGCTAAATTGGCCCCTTTTTTATAATAGCTTTTTATAGATGAGAGCATTCATGCAGGTCTGGTAAAACAGAAGTATTTTCAATGCTTCCAAAATCAACAAACAGTTTTTTACCCACAAAGGCTCATTTGAGCCTTTTTTCTTATGTTTTATAGGTATTAATAACCTAGTGGAGAATAAAATAACGCGTTAAAGTTGTAGGTTCAGTAAGAAAAAAGCTTAATAAAATAAACAGCCTTACTGTAGTTCTTTCTGCCTTTATAGATTAAGTACACCAAGTTCGGCGATAGCTTATCTTTTTGGCGATGATAATAAACATTAGAAAGAGATATAGGGGAATAGCATAATGGAAATGAATAGACTAGTAGGACATATATTTATTGGTTTTATGGTGTGGCTTGCGTTGATTATTTACGGACGTTTAAAGGAGCCACTTTATAATAACCTATGCATTGAGTTAGCAGGTAAGAAAGAGATCACAGGCGGAGAAGAGGCATTTCTTTACTACTACACATGTATAACGAATTACCTGAAAGGCGCTTTTGCGAGTGCGCTGGTGTTAGCATTTTTTTATTACCTGCCTGTGATATTGCCGTATTTGGGTGTTAATAATATTGATGAAGGTAGCACGTTGATTGCAGTGAGAAAATACATACAATTGTTTACCATTATATTGACGTTTTTCGGGCTGTTGGCTTATCACCGGTGTCACTATCAGTTAGAAACGGTCTTTAAGCACTATATTAGTGAGGAACCTGTGAATCAAGCCAATTGATTGTCTTGCTGGCTTAGCATACCAGTACTTTTAAAACCGAATGTTTCGTCCGCCTCTAAAACAATAAACTGCCCAGCCTGTTGAGGCTGGGTAATGATGGGTGTAATTGCAGGCTTGGATCAACCGAAGCCAAAGCCAACTTTTCTTATCACCTTAGTCGGGCACTTTTGCTATGATGAAAGTGTCAAAGCAGAGAGGTGGCAAGCACCATGCGGAAAAAACTCATTATCGGTAATTGGAAGTTAAACGGCGGCTTATCAGAGAATAAGCAACGGTTTAATAGCATTGCATCTGCCGTTAATGGTTTTACCGATATCAATATCGGTATTTGCGTGCCTTATCCATATTTATTCCAAGCGCAACAATGTTTATCTAATACATCTATCAAGTGGGGAGCGCAAAACGTTAGTCAGTTTGTGCAAGGGGCTTATACATCCTGTGTTTCTGCCGAGATGGCATCAGAATTTGGCGCAACTTATGCCTTGTTAGGGCACTCGGAACGAAGATTTTACTCTGATGAAAGCAGCCATAAAGCGGTATTACGTATTAAGCGAGCAGCTGATACGGGAATTACACCTATTTATTGCATTGGTGAAACCTTGGAGGAGCATCAGGCAGGGCATGCAAAAGCCGCAATCGAAGCACAACTGCGGCCCTTATTTGAGCTGGATGTGGCTGCATTAGCAAGAGCGAAAACAGTGGGTTTGGTGCTTGCTTATGAACCTGTATGGGCAATAGGCGCAGAGACAGCGGCGACACCAAAACAGGCGCAAGCCATGCATGCTTATATTCGCGACTTGATGGCAGTACATGATGCGGAGTTTGCTACACGGATGCGCATTATTTATGGCGGTAGCCTAAACCCAGATAACG
>CAYZLE010000272.1:0-1783 GCA_964479305.1 uncultured Gammaproteobacteria bacterium
GTATCAATTTCTTCTTGAGAGCCTACTAGACCATTCAAGACTACATTTTTACCATCGTATTCAGCGTTGAATTCTGGCAAAGGTAAGTCAACAACTTCAGGTGTCGCCGGTACGACCGGAGCAACTACTTTAGCTGGTGCTGCAGGAACTGATGCCATTGCATCATCTGCAAAGTCAACTGTACGAACACCCCAAATACCTTTGATTAAATCAATGGCTGAAGTTTTCTGTGTTTCGTTAACTGCACCGTTTGCTGTAAGTGTTACGTCACGCCCATCAACTGAACTTGCAATATTACTAATACCCGCATCAGTTAGAGCACTTGCCGTTCTATCTGTAATATCTTGCTGAATCTCTTCAGCGTGTCCTTTATAGATACAACATATCATTAAAATGAGCAGCGCCAGAATGGCTAACCACAATAAAATCTTTTTCATTATTTGTCCCCTTTTTATGGGTTACCCAATAACCCAGATCCATTGATTATAAACAAAAAACATCAAGAGTAAACCTTAAACATCGTTAAGAACTATATACCTGTGTTTTTTTGTTATAAATAGCGTTTTCACATATAAATAATTAGTTCTAAGCGCTTATATTCACAGGTTTTTTTTAATAAAGTGGCAAAACTATACCTTCGCACAGTTTATCCACTTCATATTGATTTTTAGTCAATATCACTTCATCTACAAAGTCACGGTTTAAATGTTCAGCAAAGTCTTCTAAGAATCGATACATGTAACCACGCAGATAAGTGCCGCGTCTAAAGGCAATTTTAGTGATACTACTATTAAATAAATGCTCCGCATCAATCGTTACTAAATCGCTATCGGTACGCTTTTCGTAAGCCATTCGTGCAATTAAACCTACGCCTAAACCAAGACGAACATAAGTTTTAATCACATCGGCATCTGTTGCCGTTAATACAAGGTCAGGGTTTAAGCCAGAAGCAGCGAAAGCATCATCAGTTAAACCTCGACCCGTTAAAGACTTCACATAAGTCACTATTGAGTATTCGGCCAACTCTTGAATCGTTAATTTTTCAGGTGACTCAACATATTTAGCCAAAGGGTGATTACGCGGTACCACTACGCTTCGATTCCAGCGATAAGCCGGCAAGGCAATAAGGTCTGGATAAAGTGCCAATGCTTCAGTAGCAATCGCAAACTCAGCTTCACCGGTTACCGCCATATCAGCAATCAACTTGGGAGTACCTTGATTCAAATGTAAATCAACATTTGGGTATTGTTGGCGAAAATTAGAAACTACAGAAGGCAAAATATAGCGCGCGTGCGTATGTGTCGTTGCAATAGTTAATATCCCTTTATCTTCATCTTTAAACTCAGACGATAAGCTGCGGATATTGCGTACTTCAGACAGAACCTTTTCAGCATGGCTAATAATATACTGGCCAGCTGGCGTAATACGCGTAAGGTGCTTGCCGTTTCGTGTAAATATTTCTATTCCAAGCTCTTCTTCAAGCAGTTTAATCTGCTTACTGACACCTGGCTGAGAAGTATAGAGATACTCTGCTGCCTCTGAGATATTCAGATTATTCTTCGCGATAGCGACCAAAAAACGTAGTTGTTGTAACTTCATATGAGAATAAAGCCTAAAAATAAGATATTAATAAGTATATGTGGTTTCTCTATATAATCAAATGATATAAAAAAATAAATAGTTATTCTTTTAAGAAATTAGCCTAATAAGGTAAAGTGCGCAACAAATTTACTTATTCAAGCTATTTATACTTAATTTAAAGAGACAACATGCCAGAAAATAA
>CAYZLE010000273.1:0-1775 GCA_964479305.1 uncultured Gammaproteobacteria bacterium
CCAGTAACCGAAAGGGAATAGAGCCAATAGGAACCAAATTAAAAAAGCCCAACAACGCGCAAGACTCCAACCGTATTGATCAACACGCAAGTACAAGCCGTAAAATGCCAAAATACTGTAAACAAACAAACAAGCCACACTTATATAAACCAATCTATGCAGCCATATTGGATAAGGTCGTGCTTCAGGCTCATCACGATATACGGCATTTACAAAGAATAATGTAAGCGCCTGCAACCATAAAATAAGAGAAGTACCCAAACCCGCATCCCATAGCAGCCCTACGCCGGCAAATGGCAAGGTGACTAAGAAGCTAATGCTCACTACACATAACAAAGGCAAAAGCATTTTAATTAAGGCCTGCAGTATTCTCGAAAAGCTATCAACAATGCTGGTGTAATTACGGAAGACTAATATAGCCGTACCAAAAGCAGCCACACTCACGGGAATAAAAAACCACTCATTCTTAAACAATTCAGCAAAGAAACTGATTTTTAATACCTTAAATAAGCCAGCCCATAACATTAATACCGCCCAAAACACGCCCGTAAATAAAGCTGCCAATGCAAGCGTTAAAGTATTACGCCACGACAGGGTAAATAATGATGAATAGGATATTTTTTCGCTAAGTTCTTTTTGCTGCAAATACATCAAAGCTTTAAAACAAGCGATAAACATAGTTGCTACATAAATAAATACAGCTGCACCGGCTGGTATTCGGTCAACCGGTAATAACTGCCAAGCTAGGTACAAGCCCGTGGCGGCTAAAATAAAGCCTACAAGGAATAAATACAAGGGCTTAGCTATAGTACCTTTTTTATCTAGCACTAAAAGCGCCATGGTGGGCAAAGGAATAAATATTGCCAAGAGAGGCAGATAGAAATAAGGCTTTAAATTGAAATCTAAGGTTTCATGCGTTAGTAGCTTATAAATAATAAGCAAGGCCAAAGCCTGAACGATAATAATGGCGCTGGCCAATTTATTCTCTTGTAAAATTTTTAACATACCAAACCCCTTTAAAAATCTCTTGTTATTTGAATGAGTGTACACCAATACAAAAAGCAAGCATAAAAAAAGCCTGCTTAGAGCAGGCTTTTTTAAAACATATCTAAAATATGATTATGGCTTTTTAGGGTAACTATTGTAGTTAACACCCGCTAGCTTTTCTAACACACGACGTACTTGGCATGTGTAGCCAAACTCGTTATCGTACCAAAGGTATAGTACGCAAGTGTTGCCGTTAGTCAGTGTTGCTTGCGCATCAAATACAGCCGCTGTTCTTGAACCAACCACATCGCTTGATACCATTTCTGGTGAATCAGAGAAAGCGATTTGCTTAATGTAGTCTGAGTGTAGGCATTTTTCGCGCATAAACTCGTTTAGTGTATCTGTATCAACTTCTTTTTCTAAGGTTAAGTTTAAGATAGCCATTGAAACGTTTGGTGTAGGCACGCGGATAGCGTTACCCGTTAACTTGCCTGCTAGTACAGGTAAAGCTTTAGAAACCGCTTTAGCTGCGCCAGTTGACGTTAATACCATGTTCATAGCTGCACTACGGCCACGACGATCAGCAGAATGATAGTTATCAATTAAGTTTTGATCGTTTGTGTATGAGTGAACTGTTTCAACGTGACCACGAACGATACCGAAGTTGTCATTCATAATTTGTAGTGAAGGTACAATAGCGTTAGTAGTACAAGAGGCCGCGCAAATTACTTTATCGTCTTCTTTAATTTCGTTATCGTTTACGCCCATAACGATGTTTTTGATGTCGC
>CAYZLE010000274.1:0-1757 GCA_964479305.1 uncultured Gammaproteobacteria bacterium
GGCGAATTATCACCAGGATAGGGGAGTTCTGGCAGCCCCCTATGCTTTCTATAGCGTTTTAAGTAGCTTAAATAAGCTTCAGGAACGCTAATATCCCTTAATTTACGGCCTTTACCGTATATTTTAAGCCACCAGTTATAGTCTTGATCTTGCCAAAAATGAGACATTTCAGGCGACCAAGTGGGCCGTTCAGATAGCTCTGAAATACGTAAAAACAAGGCTTTTAATGAGGCTATAACGAACAAACTACGCTCGTATTTGCTGTCTGTGTCGCTTAATTGATGGCAAACATTAAGTAAATATTCCCATTGTTTAGCGTCTAAACGCTTTATGTCTTTAACCTGAGCGTCTTGAATGAAATATTTGCAGTCTTTTTTAGCTATTTGCGCTGGGTTTCCATAGCAAAGCTCTTCGTTCATTAGGTATTTATAGAAAGTACTTATAGCGGTAAATGTGGCTGCTAAAGTTTGCTGTGACGGCTTGTATTTGCGTTTATCTGCGACTACATCTTCGCTGGCTTGGCTTTTAGGCAGTTTTAAACGATACGGCAGCCATTTCTCGTTAGCTTCGTATACGCCGCCGTTAAGTACGAATTTGTCTGCAATATTTAAACAAATCCAATCTACTGGTGGCTGCCAACAAAAATCAGCGTATTCAAGTATGTCTGTTTTACGCAGCTCATCTACAGGCTTGTTTTGAACCAATGCAGCCCAAAGAATGAAACGTTCAATTTCGTTTCTGAAACGTACGTATGTGTGTTCGGATTTATTTCGGCCGATATATAACAAGTAATCCTTAGCCCATGACCAACAGTTTTTAACCCAGCTGTCGTTTTCATCTAAGAAGGTTTGTATGCTTGGATAGTCACTTAAGTTAAATTCAACTAGCTGCTTGTTTGTAGGAAACAAAGGCGTAGGCAGTTTGTTTTTATTCTTTGTAAGGCTCATAACAAGTAATAATAGTACTATTAATAATGTTATTGCAGTATAAAGACATAATTACACTATGTCTAATACTAAAGAGTATCGGATATTTTATGTTGTTTGGTTTCAAGAAGATATAGGTAAGTTTTACACTACTCTTTAATTTTTTTGGTTAAAGGTATTATGCCCATAAACAACAATTGCACATAGAGAAAAGCCATAACCATTAAAAATATTATTGCAGCAAAAACAATATTATTTCTACTTTTCCTGCTCTTAAAATCAACCAAGGTATATGGGCCTATCTTTACTTCAAATGCTGTGCCGCCAACATAATATGCTTCGAATGTTGTAATAGACTCACTCGATAGTAAAGATTTATCACATTTATGAAAAGATACTCTAAATTTGAGCAACCCATACTCAGCTGTATTTAAAGTATAAAATGACTTATCTTTATCCTTTAGATAACGGCAATCAACACTCAGCAAATTACCGCTATAAAGTTTAATACGAGAGACTTTCTCAACATTATCGGTAAAAATAAGAGCTTGGCTAACCCAGAAAATACTTAATGCAATTACTGTTGATATAATAATTTGAAATACTATTTTAATGGGGCTGGCCTTAATTTTAATTTGGAAAAGTTATTAATTATTAATAGAGCAAGAATAAATAATCTATTAATTTTCACTACCAACAAACTCTAGAAACAACTAAAAAGAATAAAGTACAGCAAGGTATAAACTAAAACAAGTTAGTAATAGTTTTATTATGTGGGAATATATTGATAAAGAGGAATTTGGCGCGCCCTGAGAGATTCGAACTCCCGAC
>CAYZLE010000275.1:0-1750 GCA_964479305.1 uncultured Gammaproteobacteria bacterium
CGTTTCCCAGTCATGTTCCCATTGTTTTATTGCTGATTGAATAGGGTGATTTTGAGTTTTATCAATCCATTTTATTTTATCGACAATAATTACAGGCGTATTATTAACTTCAACTAAGTTAAATAAGGCACTAATATGTTGGTTATTAACGGTTACACAGCCGCGACTTGAGTTGGGTGGTCGTGTATAGGTGCTTCTAGGAACGCCGTGTATCCAAATGCCATTGCCGGTTTTATTTTCTAAACGGTCTAAAATATTTGGATAGTTAAGTGTAAGGGCAGCATTCCCATATATTTCTTGAAGGAAGTTGTCTTCACGAAGGCCGTCGATTCTATATACACCAATCGGTGTTTTATGGTCGCCTTGTTTTCGCTTACCCTTTAAGTCTAATCCTATTCCTTGTTTACCTACGGCAGAATAAAAATTAAATAAATGATGGGCTTGCCCATTAATATTTTCAAAAAGATATATGCGAGAATTAAGTGTTTCAACAACTAGTGCATATTTTGTTTTGCTTGCAAGTTGAATAATGCTTGCTGGTTTCATGTTGCTTGATATTTGTCTTTGGCTTGCAGCCCAACGGTGGCTTAGTTCCGTATCTAGATTTTGTTGAGTATATTCGTTGGTATAGGCTTTAATAAACTCTGCCTGTGACTCATTTGGTAATGTCTTGTTTGTTACGGCCTCCAAGAGTCTTTTGCCTGCTCTAAACTTGGGGTAAGTAAGTGTAAGCGTAGTGGCTAATTGTTCGGCTTTGAGCCATTCGTTTGACTTTGCTAGGTTTAATACCTCAACTAGGTCACGTTCAGCGGGGTCGGAAAATTCATTTTCGGCGAATAAGCCTAAAGGTAAACTTATGAGTGTTATTAGTATTATTTTCAACATAAATTAATTTTATCACAGTGCCAGAGCAGGGTGTTTGTAAACAAAGTATAAGCTAGAGAAATAGATTGCTATTTTTGGGCTTAACATGTTAATTTCACTCTTTAAAATATACTAATATCAGCCGCATAATTTAGCGGCTGCTAGTTTCATCAGGGGAACACATGTCTAAGAAAGATTGGTCTGAATATGAGTTTGATACACGTGCAGTAAGAGCGGGTCAGCAGCGCACGGATATGGGTGAGCATTCGGAACCTATTTTTACGACATCGAGCTTTACCTTTAGCTCTGCCGCTCAGGCAGCAGCACGTTTTATGGGTGCCGATGAAGGCAACGTATACAGCCGCTTTACTAACCCTACTGTAACTATGTTCCAAGATAGATTGGCTGCTCTAGAGGGCGGTGAGGCTTGTGTGGCAACATCTACAGGTATGTCTGCAATTTTATCGACTTGCTTGGCTTTACTTCAAGAAGGTGACGAAATAGTTGCTTCACGTGCAGTGTTTGGGTCGACATCAACGCTATTTAATAAATACCTAGTTCGTTACGGTATTAAAATTAAGTGGGTTGGGCAGACTGATTTGGCTGAGTGGAAGGCTGCTATTAGTAAAGATACTAAAATGTTTTATCTTGAAACTCCGTCAAACCCTCTTACTGAGATAGCGGATATACAAGGCATTTCTGATATAGCTCATAAGCATGACGTTATAGTAGTGGTTGACAACTGCTTCTGCACACCAGCACTGCAAAAACCATTAGAAATGGGCGCTGATATCATTATTCATTCAGCAACAAAATACCTCGACGGACAAGGACGAGCAATGGGTGGTGCAGTTGTTGGCTCTAAAGCACTTGTAGATGAAGAAGT
>CAYZLE010000276.1:0-1726 GCA_964479305.1 uncultured Gammaproteobacteria bacterium
TATTACCGTACCTCCTTGCTCTTTATACAAGTCAACACTCTCGCTTAATATCTTTTCAGTTAAGCTATCTAAAGCACTAGTTGCTTCATCAAGTAATAGGATTGGAGACTTCGCAAGCACCGCTCTAGCAAACGCAATTCGCTGTATTTGCCCCCCAGATAGCTTAGCACCAAGCTCTCCTAGCTGAGCCTCATAACCGCCTTCTAATTTCATTATAAAATCATGTGCGTGTGCAACTTTACATGCATCAACAACATCCTCGAAAGAAGCTGAGTCATCAGAAAACATAACGTTGTGAATTACATTATTATTCAAAATAAAGTCGTTTTGTGAAACCATAGAAAACTGATCTGCCCAATTTTTCTGAGCAACATCTACCATATTTACATCACCAAGTTTGATGCTACCTGAAGTAGGTAATAAAAGACCCGTAACTAGGTCTAAAACAGTAGATTTACCTGCGCCTGATGGACCAACAAAAGCTATACTTTCACCTCTATTAACTACAAAATCCATCCCTTTAATCACAACTTCACTACTTCCCGCATATTGAAACGATAAGTCATCAACAACCAATTTTTTCCAGTTTTCTGGAATAGAAATAGAACCTCTAGCTTCCTTTCTTAATGGAATCTTTAAAAAATCAGTAATATGCTCTATGTGTACCATAGTTGCCGCAAAGTTTGTCCTAATAGAGTTTAAACCAATGGCTCTAACACCAGCTCGCTGCATCACCAAAACAAAAGCTAAAGTTTGAGGCAGAACAGTAGACATTTCAGAGCTATTATAAAAGAAGCTAAATAAAATAACCGTAGCTGCACTTATTACAATCACAGTCTCTTGTAAAGGTTGCAATATCCCTCCCCATTTCGCAGACTCTCTCGCAAGGCCAACTTCTTGCCTATATATCATTTTCAAGCTTTCAGAAACTTTCTTATCATTTCCATATAATTTAACGAGTCTTGATGCTATTAAATAGTCTGAAACATTTTTTCCCAAATTAATCCCAAGCCATTTTTGATGATTAGCAATAGCTCTAACTTTAGTTAATAAAGGATTAATCCCTAGAAAAACACCAGCTAGCAATATAAATGAAAACATTGTTAGTTCTAGATTCATCTTCAACATAATCAATAAATACACGACTAAAACAGATAAAGTAACAACAATACTATTGACTACAACCACTAAACTAGCAACCCTTATTGAATTAGCTGCAATAAGGGTTTTTTCACCCAGTGGAAATGCGCTAGTTTCTTCATAACCCAAAGCAAAAAAATGCTCAATCACCTTTGTTCTTACATGAAAGCCTACTCTTGTTTTTAAGACTGTGCCTAAATAACCAGATAAATACGTAAAAATAGCCTTAGCCAACTGGATAAAAATAGAGAAAAGTATTAGCCATATAAATATATTATACTTTTGAAAAGGTTCACATTGATTACTACCTACTAATGAGAGTGTAAACTCCATAATATGGTGACATGATGGACTCTCAGACGTAACAATAATAACAGCATATGAAATCAGCCCAATAACTGCTCCTTCAATAAGTCCAATAACAACACCAATGGCAAGTAATACTGAAAGCATAACCTTTTGCTTTTTGACAGATTCAAGTATCAACCACCAAGCATCAGAAATATTCAGACGGCTACGTATATTGTGCAATAACATCATAAAGTATTATTTGAAATACCGTTTATACCATTCAACAAACTGCTTA
>CAYZLE010000277.1:0-1725 GCA_964479305.1 uncultured Gammaproteobacteria bacterium
GCATGCAAAGCTTGCCGTTCATTTCTGAGTTAACACGTGCTGCAATCGCTGTAGCCGCTTCACCTTTAGGGTGGCCTTTGGCTGATGTTACGAAGCTAAATTTAGCGACACGCTCGCCTTTGTCACATTCTGCGAATGCCGGCGCGCTAAGCGCTAAACTTGCTAATAAAGCTGATGCTATAATTTTTTTCATGATTTCTCCTCCAAGAGAATTATTAGGTTCATCAAATTACTGATGTTGCATTCGATATTGCAAAACCCATGCCCACTACAAAATTATTTGCAAGCCATTGTTTTTAAACATTAAATTTAATTTCTCTATTTGAGCAGGAGGAGAAATGTATCGAATGATACACATTTGAATTATAAGCATGTGTAGTTATCTACACACGAAGTTTAGCCTAATCTTCTTTCTTGCTTAAACCATATTTTTGCATTTTATCGTATAGCGCTTTTCTTGAAATACCGAGACCTTCATAAGTCTTTTTGATACTGCCTTGATTATTTTCAAGCTCAGTTTTTATCACCATGCTTTCGTAGTTTGACATTTTCAGGCCAAGAGTCGCACCCTCTGCAATATCACTCATTACTGGTGTGCCATCAAAACCTGTCCACATACCTAGTACTAATCGATCAATGGCATTTCTTAGTTCGCGTACATTACCTGGCCAGTCATGCATCATAAATTGAGCCAATACACTCGAGTCCATTTCTATGCTGTCTTGGCGGTAACGCGCCCGCGCCTGCACAAGAAAGAAATGACATAAAGCCGGAATGTCATCTTTACGCTCACGCAACGGTGGAATGTTTACCACTACTACATTAAGGCGATAGTATAAATCTTTTCTAAATAAGCCTTTGTTTGAAGCTTCTTCTAGATCAATTTTAGTGGCCGCCACAAAGCGAACATTTAAGGGTATTTGTGTATTAGAACCTAGGCGTTCTATGGTGCGAGTTTCAATTACTCGCAGAAGCTTAATTTGAAGCTCCATTGGCATTGATTCAATTTCGTCCAGAAATACTGTGCCGCCTTCAGCATATTCTAACTTGCCAATCCTGCGTTTATTGGCGCTGGTAAAAGCACCGGACTCGTGCCCAAATAATTCTGACTCCATCATCTCTAATGGTATTGCGCCACAATTCAACGCTACGAAAGGTTGGTCTTTACGTGCGCCCTCTTCATGCAATGCGCGGGCTACAACCTCTTTACCGGAACCTGTTTCACCCCATAGCAAAATATCTACGTCAGTGTCGGACAAGGCTTTTATTTTAGTTTTAAGATTACGCATTGCTGGCACATTGCCAACAATGTTTTTTACCAATTCGTCTTCACCCGACAACTGCTCTCGAAGTAATCTATTCTCTAATACTAGTCGGCGTTTCTCTAAGCCACGAGAAACGACATTGGTTAAGCGGTCTATTGAAAATGGTTTTTCGATAAAGTCGTAAGCGCCATTACGCATAGCTTCTACCGCCGTTGATACATTGCCATGACCAGTCACTAGAACTACGGGTAGCGCTGAGTCTACCTCTAACAATTTAGCCAGCAGACTCATGCCATCCATATCTGGCATACGAATATCACTAACCACTACAGCATAACTATTCGTGCTGATCTCACTTAAGACAAGTTCGGAGCTAGCATAGTCTTCAACCTCATAGCCGGCCAAGATGAGGCTTTGTTTAAGTGCATGACGAAAATCTTCTTCATCATCAACTAATATA
>CAYZLE010000278.1:0-1723 GCA_964479305.1 uncultured Gammaproteobacteria bacterium
CGGTAAAAAATAATTGGTCTCAAGAAAAACAAATGGAAGTCTCTTTAGGCTTTTTATCGGATAAAGAATATTTAGCATTAACCACTAAAAAGTTAGATTTAATGAGCCGTATGATTGACCTTATGCCTAAGCAAGACTGTGCGAAGCTTAACGATTTATTTACAGAAATATTAAATATTCAAAAACTTGAATGGCAAAGAGCTGTTGAGTCAATTGAAAGCGCAAGTTAAAAATACCTTTTACATTAAATCTTTGGGTTTAATTGATTACGAGGCTTGCATGGAAAATATGCAGTCTCACGTCAAACAAAGGACAGCAGATTCTGCTGATGAAATTTGGCTGTTGCAGCATCCACCTGTTTTTACGCAAGGCATATCGGGTACACCGGATCATATTCTTGACGTGCCAGGTAGAGACTATAGTATTCCCATTGTGCAAAGCAGCCGAGGTGGCCAAGTTACCTATCATGGCACTGGGCAGCTAGTTGCTTACATTATGATAAACATGCGTAAGCATGGTGTTGGCGTGCGTGAATTAGTAAGCAAAGTTGAAGATGCGGTTATTGCTACCCTAGCTAGCTTTGGTATTAATAGCCAAAATGACCCTGATGCACCAGGTGTTTATGTAGAGGGTGAAAAAATTTCAGCTTTAGGTTTACGCGTTTCGCGAGGGCATAGTTTTCATGGCTTAAGTCTTAATGTTGATATGGATATAAAGCCATTTCAGTGGATTAACCCTTGCGGCTATAAAAGCCTAAAAGTTACCCAAATGAGCGAGCAATTAGTTACGCAGGAAAGCGTTAATGATTCTGCGCCAGATTCTGTTAAAATGCCCACCTGGCAAGCAGTAGAGAACGAGCTTGTGAAACAATTGTCGCTGCAACTTCAAAGCGACTACACCTTTGAGTATTCATCATAATGACTGAGCAAACTACTGAGCAAAAAACGAATCAAGCAAAAGCGAGCACACAAACTCCGAGCGAAAATAAAATAACCGCTCCTTCACGTTTTAAGCCTGATACTCATCAGCGCGGCGAAACGAAAATGAAGCGCATACCGATTAAGGTAGAGCCAACTGTGCAGCCTTTGCGTAAGCCAGAGTGGATACGAGCCAAGCATCAAGGTGGAGCTGAAGTTCAGCGTATTAAAAAGTTAATGCGTGAAATGGATTTGCATACCGTTTGCGAAGAAGCGAGCTGCCCAAATTTAGGTGAGTGTTTCAGCAAAGGCACAGCAACCTTTATGATTATGGGTGATATCTGTACGCGTCGTTGTCCGTTTTGCGATGTTGCACATGGTAAGCCGAATGCTCTGGATGCCGATGAGCCAAAAAATTTAGCTAACACTATCGCAAAATTGGGCTTGCGTTATGTAGTGATTACATCGGTAGATCGTGATGATTTACGAGATGGAGGTGCAGGTCACTTTGCTGACTGTATTCGTGAAACACGTTTGCTTACGCCCGATACAACGATTGAAGTTTTAGTACCCGATTTTCGTGGTCGTATGGATAAGGCAATTTTATGCTTTGAAGATACGCCGCCAGATGTGTTTAATCATAACTTAGAATCTATTCCGCGTTTATATAAAGCGGTACGCCCAGGCAGTGATTACGACTGGTCTCTAGATTTATTACAAGAATTTAAACGCCGTCATGGCCCAGTGCCCACTAAGTCTGGCTTAATGCTAGGTTTAGGTGAAGAAATAGAAGAAGTTAAACAAGT
>CAYZLE010000279.1:0-1717 GCA_964479305.1 uncultured Gammaproteobacteria bacterium
CTTGTACTGGGATAATGAGTTGTTTATGCGGAAGTGCATAAGCAACTTCTACCGTAATGTGGTTATTTTGGCTCAAGTGATTTCCTTTTTATCACCATACACTTTGTCCGCGTGAGCAACAAAGCTATCAACAAAAGTGGTAGCAATATAGCTAAAGACTGGTGACACAACCTTTTCTAACAATTGATTGGCAAATTGATACTGCAAGTTAAACGCAATTTTACAGGCATCTGGACTTAATTCAATAAATTGCCAATCACCTGTTAAGTGTTTAAAAGGTCCGTCTTTTAGCGCGATATCCATGTGATTAGGAAAAGCTTTGTTATTCACAGTTGTGAAATTTTGTTTTACACCGTGATAGTCAATATGTAAAGTGCCAGTTGTTTGGCTTTCTGTACGCTCAAGCACTTCGCTTCGACTACACCATGGTAGAAAGCTAGGGTAGTTTTCTATGGAATCAACCAATGTAAACATTTCTTCGGCTGAGTGCATCACCAAGACAGTCTTTTCTACTTTATTCATTAAGGCCAATCTATTTAAACTAGCGTAAAATGCTAATTTTAAGCTATTTAGTATTTATTCATGAGCATTGCCCAAAATAAAAAAGCATTTTTCGATTACTTTATCGAAGAGAAATATGAAGCTGGCATCGTCCTAGAAGGTTGGGAAGTCAAAGCCATTCGCGATAACCGCGTTAACTTGAAAGAGTCATATGTTGTCATTATGCGTGGTGAGATTTACCTGATTGGTTGTCATATTACCCCTTTAGGGATGGCGTCAACACACGTTCGACCAGATGCAACAAGAACACGTAAGTTATTGTTGCATAATGAAGAAATCGCCAAGTTGATTGGTAAGGTTGAGCGTTCAGGGTACACCTTAGTACCTTTAGACTTGCATTACAGTAAAGGCCGTATTAAAGCGACAATTGGTTTAGGCAAGGGTAAAAAGCAACACGATAAGCGAGACACTGTTAAGCAGCGTGATTGGGAGCGTGATAAAGCACGCATCATGCGCGCGCATAATAAATAGCTATTGCATTAGCTGTTGAAGTACTTGCGGTATTAATGCTGGAATATCTTCCGCAATCAAACCAAGTCCGAACAATTTTGCAGCTTCACCATGTATCCAGGTTGCCGCAGCTGTGGCATAAAGAGGTGGCATGCCTTGCGCAATTAAGCCTGCCACCATACCCGCTAATACATCGCCAGAGCCACCGGTAGCTAAAGTAGGTGGCGCATTGTCGTTAATTATTGTTTGACCATCAGCGGCGGCGATAATGGTTTCGTGACCCTTTAGAACTACCACACTGCCACAAGCTTTAGCCGCTTGCTGCACACTTAATAAGCGATTTTCAGTCAGCGAGAATAAGCGCGTAAACTCACCTTCATGTGGTGTGAGGACACAAGCCGAATTCATATTCTTAGTTAAGTCTGTAATGTGGTCTTGAAATACGGTAATTGCATCTGCATCCAATACGACAGATTTTTTCGTATTGAGTAAAGTTAATGCTTGATGGCGCGTATTTTCGTTCACGCCTGCGCCGGGACCTAATAAGAAGCAACGAATGCGTTGGTCAGCAATGGCATCGCTAAATGAAGGCATATTACTAAATGGCCGCACCATGATGCTACTCATTGTACTGGCGTAAATGGGGAAAGCTGGCTCAGGTACAAGTAGGGTGGTGAGCCCACTGCCAATGCGTGCTGCAGCATAA
>CAYZLE010000280.1:0-1715 GCA_964479305.1 uncultured Gammaproteobacteria bacterium
ACGTTTATCTAACATACCGATAACATGCGAGAGATGTTTGTCTTGACGACGACCACTTAAAATTTCGTCGCCTACAATTACTAAGCCAATACGTTTTTCCATTATGCGTCTTTAGGATCCGGAGTGTGTGGACACTGTTGACTTACTTTAAGCTCAGCAGCCAATTTATGCGTTAGCTGTGGGTCATGCTGATTAAAGCTGTCGTCCCAGCCTTTCAAGTTACTATCTAGTATTTTAGCCAGCGCACCGATATGGTCTGGCTCCGCATTGAGAGCAGTAATGTACTCATACTTTTCACCACCGGCTTCCATGAAGTATTCGCGGTTTTCTTCGCCAATTTCTTCAATGGTTTCTAAACAGTCTGCTGAAAAACCTGGGCAGAATATTTGCACTGATTTCACACCCTGCTCTGGCAAGGCTTTTAAGGTGTGGTCGGTATAAGGCTTTAACCATTCTTCACGACCAAAACGAGACTGAAAGACAGTCATGTATTCGTCTTTATTAATACCAAGCGCATCCGCAAGTAAGCGTGAGGTTTTGTGGCACTCGCAATGATAAGGGTCACCGTTATCTAAATAGCGCTGTGGAACACCATGGTAAGAAAAAAGTAATTTGTCGGCTTTACCACTTTCATCCCAGTGAGCTTGTATTTTCTTTGCCATTGCCTGAATGTAGTTTTCATCATCGTGGTAATGGCTGATAAAACGAAAATCAGGTAACCAGCGACGCGCTTGAAAGTCTTCGCTTATAGCATCAAATGTTGAGGCTGTAGTAGCAGCTGAGTACTGTGGATATAAAGGCAATACTAATAAACGCCTTACACCAGCCTGCTGCATTTCTTCAAGCGCAGATGCTATTGATGGATTGCCATAGCGCATGGCAAATTTAACCATAATGTTTTTGTCGGCAAATTGTTTTTGCAGTGCGTCAGTTTGATCTTGCGTATGAAACAGTAAAGGTGAGCCGCGGTCTGTCCATACGGTTTTATATGCAGCAGCCGAGCGTTTAGGACGTATGTTTAAAATTACGCCATTTAATATGCACCACCAGATAGGACGAGGTACTTCAACAACTCGAGGATCCCAAAGAAATTCTTTAAGGTAACGTCGTAAGGCCTTCGGTGTAGGTTCGTCTGGCGTACCTAGGTTGGTAATTAATATACCTGTAGTAGGCTTTTGGTCGTGAGAGAAGTTGTTTTGGCCACGATAAGGCATAATTTTTTATTTGAAGTTTTAAAACATCATTATTGCAGAGACTATACGATTTCGCTACGCCTTAGATAAATCTAGCTCTTCATTTTTTTCGTAGTTCGGTAACCTGCTCACCTGCAATACCCCAGTTGTCAGTATTCAGCTCATCTATAACAACAATGGTGGTGGCTGGGTTTTTACCTAATACTTTTTGCAGTAAATCAGTAGCGCCTTGTATCAGCTCAGCTTTTTGCGCTTTAGTGACACCTTCGTCTGTTACTTTTATATTTACATAAGGCATGGCTTTTCCTAGTTTTATGTATTTACGTCAATCGTAGCAAACTTTATTGCTAGCTTTTCTACAAACTCTTTTTCATAAGCAAAAAAAAGAGGCCTTTCGGCCTCTTCTTTAGATCACTATATTAAATAAAAGTGATTATTGACCAGCAGCAATAGCTGCATCAAGTGTGTCTTGACCTACGTCTTTAACAAACTTGCTCCATACAGGCTTCATTACTGCAACCC
>CAYZLE010000281.1:0-1711 GCA_964479305.1 uncultured Gammaproteobacteria bacterium
ATGTTCAAGGCATTCTCAACGAAGAAAAAGTTGATATGAATGTGATGACACTCACCAAAACCGTATCGACTAACACACGCAGTAAACGCTTTATGGCGAGTAAAGACTGTCCTGAGCTACCGTTTACTGTCGCGGCAGAATGGCAAAGTGAAGGTAAAGGTCGAATGGATAGACCTTGGGTTAGCCCATTTGGTCGCTCATTGTCTTTCTCATATAACGCACAAATACCTCTACCTGCATCTGAGTTAGGCGGTTTAAGTTTGTTGATCGGTCTAGCTGTAGTTAAAGTTTTAAAACATTATGGCGCCGATAGTGTGGGCTTAAAGTGGCCAAATGACTTAATTTGTCGTAAAGGCGAACACCGAGGTAAAAAACTCGGTGGCATTTTAATAGAAATGGCAGGTGGTGATGTAGAAGGCAGTAGTTTGATTACGGCTGGTATTGGCATTAACCTAAACGTGCCACAAAAAGAAATGGATGAAGTTGACCAACCTTGGGTTAATTTTATCGACTTACTACCAAATGAACCGGCTGTATTGCCGATTTCAAGAAATGAATTATTAGCTGATTTATTACTCAGCATAAAATCACATATAGACGACTTTGTTGTTAATGGTTTCTCTAACTACTTAGAAGAGTGGAAAGAGTACGATGACCTATACGGCGAAAAAGTTTATGTTATTCATCCACGTCAACGTTATCACGGCATTGCTAATGGTATTTCTAAAAAGGGCGGTTTGTGTTTGCTTACACAAAATGGCACACTAGAAATTAATAGCGGCGAAGTAAAGGTTAGACGAGATGAAACATGAGCAAAACACTCCTACTCGACTTAGGTAATAGTCGGCTAAAGTGGGCGGTATATTCTAAAACCAATATCAATGCATCGCCATTAGAAAATGGCAGTTTTGATGTTGCCAACATTGAAGCCAAGCATATAAATGAAGCGTGGCAAAAACTCCCTCAAATAGATCAAGCTTATATAAGCGCAGTGGGCCAAACTCAGGCGATTACACTGTGCCAGCAAGTTTTAACTGAGCTTTTCGAAATAAATTTACAGCGCATTGAAACAGATTCAGAACACAGAGGCATCAGCAATAGCTATGCAAAGCCTCAAGATTTAGGCGTAGACCGCTGGATGGGTTTATTAGCAGCTCACTCTCTATACAAAGAAGCTATTATTGTTAGCATGGGTACAGCTAATACTGTTGATGTTGTAAGTGAAGCGGGGCAGCACTTAGGTGGTTATATTGTTCCTGGTCATAAATTGCTGCACCGTAGCCTTAGCAAAGGTACTGCAGATGACAATATCGATGTAGTCAATAAAGCTAATCAAACACTTGAAAGCATTGGGCTGGGTGATAGTACTCACATGTGCGTTGCACAAGGCATTGTGCGTATGCAACTGGCTTTTATACAGCATATTCAGGCTGAGTTTCCCGCTGCGACATTAGTCTTAACAGGTGGCGCATCTGTGCAAATTGAGGCTTTTTTAAATAGCCCGTATCAATTAGAATTAAGCCTCGTTTTTAAAGGCATGCTTACGCATATAAATAACACCAATAATGCTTAAAATAATAACCTACGTAGTCATATTGGCTAATGTCATTATAGCCTTAGTTTTAGTGACAAAGCCTGCTGCGCCTAGCCAAGACCAAGTTATTGCCTCAGTTCCAAAAGAAAAGCAATTAACACTATTAGTTGAGCGTTA
>CAYZLE010000282.1:0-1705 GCA_964479305.1 uncultured Gammaproteobacteria bacterium
GCTCATCAGCGTGCATTTCTACCATACGGCCAATACGCTCAGTTTTACCTGTGTAAGAGTTAAGGATTGTGTCACCCTTGTTTAATACACCAGAGTAAATACGAACGAATGTTAATGCACCGAAACGGTCATCCATAATTTTAAATGCTAAAGCACGTAATGGCTCATCTGTAGATACAGTAGCTACTTCACCTGTTTCTTCGCCTTCTTCATCAGTTAGCGGTTGTGGCTTAACTTCAGTTGGCGACGGTAGGTAATCAATAACAGCATCTAGTACTAATTGAACACCTTTGTTTTTGAAAGCTGAACCACAGTATGTAGGGAAGAAAGCAAGCTCGTTAGTACCTTTACGAATACAACGCTTAATGTCTTCAACTGAAGGCTCTTCACCTTCTAAGTAAGCTTCCATTAGATCGTCGTCTTGCTCAACAGCCGTTTCAATTAATTGCTCACGGTATTCAGCAGCTTTGTCAGCCATATCAGCAGGAACGTCTGATACTTCGTAATTTTCAGGAAGACCTGTGTCATCCCAAACATAAGCTTTTTGGCTAAGTACATCTACAACACCAACGAAGTCATCTTCAGTACCAATTGGTAAAGTCATAACTAGTGGGTTAGCACCTAGAACATTTTTAACTTGATCTACAACGCGGTAGAAGTCAGCACCTAAACGGTCTAACTTGTTTACGAAGATAAGACGAGCAACTTCAGATTCGTTAGCATAACGCCAGTTAGTTTCTGATTGCGGCTCAACACCACCAGAACCACAGAATACACCTACACCACCATCAAGTACTTTCAGTGAACGATAAACTTCAACTGTGAAGTCAACGTGTCCTGGAGTATCGATGATGTTCATACGGTGATCTTTCCAGAAACAAGTTGTAGCAGCTGACTGAATGGTAATACCACGTTCAGCTTCTTGTTCCATGAAATCTGTTGTAGATTCACCATCGTGAACCTCACCAGTCTTATGGATCTTACCCGTAAGTTTTAAAATACGTTCCGTTGTCGTTGTTTTACCCGCATCTACGTGCGCGAAAATGCCTATATTACGATATTTCTCTAAATTTGCCATATCTGTGCTTCTATGTAAGTACTTAATTGAAAAAAGATTAAATTGCTCAGCTGGCGCTTGGCCTGCTCAACAACATAAATGGTTGAATTCGCGGTGCGAAGCATACACTATAGACGGGCCTTGAAAAAGGCTAAAATACTAGATTATCTATAATTTCTTAGCTTTTTTTTAGAATTGCTCTAAAATCGCACTTTTCGCTATTCACCAGTAAACATTAGGCCATACCAAACCCCATGAAAACACCATGAGAAACACCGAAAAACATATAGTTTTAGACCTTGGGGGCGTATTAATCCAGCTAGACTGGGAACGCCGCGTAGGCAACTTACTCGGCCATAATTTCGACCGTCAGGCCGTATTACAGCTATGGCATGACTCAAAGGCTGTAAATGGCCTAGAAACAGGCCAAATAAGCTTTGATGCTTTCGCTGAGCTATTCAAACAAGAATTCAATATCAAAGCCTCAATAGCCACTATTAAAGAAGAATTTTTGCTATTTGTTCAAGACCCATATCCGGGTATCGACGAGCTATTCGCTTATATTAAAAGTAAAGGCTACGGCTTATCATTACTGTCGAATACCAGTGATGTGCACTTCTCGTATCTATCTTCTAAAAACAGCTTCTT
>CAYZLE010000283.1:0-1688 GCA_964479305.1 uncultured Gammaproteobacteria bacterium
TTTAAAGATCGCCACGACCGCGACTTTTGCTATGGTCCTACTCACGAAGAAATTATTACTGACTATGCTCGCCGCGAATTAAAAAGCTACAAGCAACTGCCAATTAACTTCTATCAAATTCAACTTAAATTTCGCGATGAAATTCGCCCACGCTTCGGTGTAATGCGCTCACGTGAATTTATAATGAAAGACGCTTATTCATTCCATGCTAGCGAAGAATGCTTAAAGAAAACTTACGCAGCAATGTACGATGCTTACACAGCAATATTTACACGACTTGGCTTAGAGTTCCGAGCTGTATTTGCAGACTCTGGCGCGATTGGTGGTAGTGGCTCGCAAGAATTCCATGTACTAGCCGACAGTGGCGAAGATGCAATTGCCTACTCTACAGAAAGCGACTACGCAGCCAATATTGAAAAAGCAGAAACTGTGCCTTCTGGCAAAGCACTTGCAGCGCCTACTGCAGAGCTACAATTAGTAGACACGCCTAACGACAAAAGCATAGAACAAGTTAGTAAAACACTAAATATTGAAACCAAGCAAATTGCTAAAACACTACTCGTTCATGGCGCTAATGATGACATCGTTGCTCTTGTTCTGCGTGGTGACCATGAGCTTAACGAAGTAAAAGCGGCCAACCATATTGCAGTAGCTGATCCTTTACGCTTTGCGAGTGAGGCTGAAGTAAAAGCAACATCAAATAGTACACCAGGCTCAATTGGCCCTAAAGGTTTAGATATAACAGTTGTGGCTGACTTTGCCGCTGCTGAACTTTCAGACTTTGTTGCTGGTGCAAACCAAGACGGCAAACACTACACGGGTATGAATTGGAACCGCGATGCTGAATTCACTAGCACGGCTGACCTGCGTAATGCAGTAGCAGGCGACCCAAGCCCAGACGGTAAAGGTACACTCGAATTTGTACGCGGTATTGAAGTGGGTCATATCTTCCAGCTAGGCGACAAATACAGCACAGCTATGAAAGCAGAAATTTTAGATGAAAATGGCAAAACACAAGCTATGAAGATGGGTTGTTACGGTATTGGCATCACACGTATCGTAGGCGCTGCTATCGAACAAAACCACGACGACTACGGCATTATTTGGCCAGAAGCATTAGCGCCATTTAAAATCGCCATTGTCGGCGTAAACCTAAACAAGTCAGAAACCGCCAACAAAGCGGCTCATGAACTTTACGAAAGCTTGTTAGCAGAAGGTTATGAAGTGTTATTAGATGACCGCGATGCTCGCCCTGGCTTTAAATTTAAAGATATGGAGCTAATTGGTATTCCGCATCGTATTGTCGTAGGTGACAAAGGTTTGGAACGCGGTATTTACGAATACAAGAATCGTAAAACCGGCGAAGGTGAAGATATTGCTCTTGCCGACATTGTTAATCGTTTAAAAGAGCTAATTTAAAACGCTCGGTATAAATTAAAGATATTAGTGAATATGCTTATTCAGCGCTTACCCTTATTATTGATTTGTTTAGTTTTTTTTAGCCCTGCTAATGTTTTGGCATTAGAAACAGGCAAAAAAAACCAAATCATAAAGCCTGTGGTAAACGCTGAACTTCGCAGCTTATTGTTAGACGCCATAAATGACACGACTAGCTTTGAAGACAAGTATGCCGCAGAAGTGTGGTACACCGACATGTCGCGCCGTATGTCACGCTACGTTAAAGACCC
>CAYZLE010000284.1:0-1676 GCA_964479305.1 uncultured Gammaproteobacteria bacterium
AAAGAGAAATATCCTTTAAAAATTGAAAACAATCATTACCACCATTTGAATCGCTAACTTGATATGAAACTGTACGCGTTAACGTAGATGGGTCATCACTTGTGTTTGAGTAAGTTATAGAACGTAAAGCTGTTGTGTAAACAGCAGGGCTTGCGGTTCCTGAAATACTTAATGTGCCAGCATTAAAAACGCCGCTTAAACCTAACGCTGTATTAGATAAAGCTAAACTATCTTCTGCAGCAAAATTGCCAGATATGCTAACGGTAGCGCTTACAATGTTATCTGTTTCAGCATCGCTTACGCTTACTGTTTCGTTTATAAGGCTAGCGTTATCATTTTCAGTAAAGTTTAAAGCGCCTCCTGCAGATACAACAGGAGTTGCGTTATCAGTGATATTAATTGTAAAGGTTTGGCCACTAGGTCCTGCAGCACCAAGGTTGTCGCTTAGGTTAAAAGTAAAAGAATCTGAGCCAGCACCAGAGTTGGCTATTTCTTCATAAGTGATATCGTTATTATTAATATCGGTTTGAGTAAAGGAGTTGGCTCCACCTGTTGATAAAATCGTGGTGCCGTTACGAAGAGTGCCTCGTGTAAGGTTCGAGGTAAGTGTATAAATAATATTATTATTGCTACTGTCTATGTCGCTTGCTTCAAGTCTATCGCTAGTAATAATTATCGTATTTAGTTCACCTGCAGCCCCGTTAGTATTTGTATCAAGAGTGGGGGCATCATTTACCGCTGTTATATTTATATTAACAGTCAATGCGTCTGTTAATGCGCCGCTTAAACTGTCATCAGATACTGTTAATTCAAAGCTAGTAGCTGCAGTGCCAAAAATATTATTCGGTGGGGTGTAATTTAAAACAATGTCTTCGTTTGTCGTTGCTGTGGTATTGTCGCCACCATTAAAGCTTAAGCTGCCATTGGGTGTTTCGGTAATAGACCAAGTTCTTGTGCCTCCGTTGATATCGTCAGCTTGAAAGAGAAAGGTGTTAGCCACGGAATCTTCAGCTACGGCAACAGTTGTTGAATTGCCAAGGGCAGCACCAGCAGATGTTTCAATAATAGGTGCACTACATGCCGATGTTGTGAAAAGGTCAGTTGTAGGTGCTTCTTGAGCAGCGTATGTGCCATTTGCATTAGAAATTGCTCTATATAAATAGCTTGTGCCGCAGGATAAACCAGTAGCAGTTCTAGAGTAAGTATTAAAAGTATCATCTCCACCAGTGCCAGTTATTGCTGTCGAGCCAGTACAGCCTGATGTTATTGAGTTTGTAGTACACGTTGTTGGTTCAGTTGTGCCAGAGCGCCAATATACAAATCGAGCGCTTGTATTAATACCGTTTTCTTGAATACCGCCATTTAAAACAGCGCTTGTTGTGGTTAATGTACCATTGTTAGCTGTTCGTAATTCTGGTGCTGCATGTTCTAAATGACCACCGGTTCCCCAGTCTGAAATTAGGGTTTGAAGACTAGCTGCAAGAGCAGGGCCACCAAAAGGCATGAGACCATCAGTTACTTGTGTGACCGCATCAGTTTCGTTGGTTCCAGAAATAGCATTGTCATAGGTATCATAGTCAACGCCCAATGGAGCGGCGCTTCTATCTCCGCTTTCTAATGATGATGAATGGCAATTAGTGCAGTTTTCTACACCGTTATTTTGAATAACATTGTTA
>CAYZLE010000285.1:0-1672 GCA_964479305.1 uncultured Gammaproteobacteria bacterium
GTTTTATTAGGCGCTAAAATAATCGTGGGGCGCTGCACCGCTTGCACCACATTCGCAATAGTGAACGTCTTGCCAGAGCCGGTAACCCCTAGCAATGTCTGGTGAGCCAACCCATCACCCAAGCCCTCTACAAGGGTTTTGATGGCCTCTGGCTGATCACCAGCCGCCTCAAACTTAGTATTTAATTGAAATTGGCTTTGCATAATTTATGATTGAAATATAAGCATCTTTTGACTTATCTCTTTTAGAAAGTTCACGTATGATGCCTTGCCGCTGTAAAGTGCGGGTAACACCTAATTTATTAACAGATTTACCAACAAACACTATATAAGGGAACACTTGTGAGCAGTCCATTAGCCAACCGCGTATCTCGCATTCAGCCGTCAGTCACTTTAGCCATAACGGCTCGTGCAAATCAAATTCGTGCGGAAGGCGGCGATATTTTAAACCTTGCTGCTGGCGAGCCTGATTTTGACACTCCTGAACATATTAAAGCCGCCGCAATTCAGGCTATGAGCGAAGGCAAAACTAAATACACACCTGTTCCTGGCACTCTAACTCTTAAAGCCGCCATTGTTGAGAAATTTAAGCGCGACAATCAACTTGAATACGCCGCAGATGAGATCATGGTTTCAAACGGTGGCAAACAAGTTTTTTATAACCTATGCCAAGCGCTTTTAAATGAAGGCGATGAAGTATTAATTCCTGCTCCGTACTGGGTATCGTATCCAGACATGGCATTGTTAGCTGGTGGCGAGCCGGTAATCATTCCTAGTGACGATGCACATCGCTGCAAAATTACTGCAGCCGATTTAGAAAAACACATCACTCCTAAGTCAAAACTATTTGTTATCAATAGCCCGTCTAATCCATCAGGCATTGCTTACACAGAAGATGAATTAGCTGAACTAGGAAAAGTGCTTGAGAAGCATAAAGACATTGTTGTTGTTACTGACGACATTTATGAACACATAATGTTTGGTGGGAAAAAGTTCACCAACATCTTAAACACTACACCTTCACTTAAAGATCGCACAGTTGTGTTGAATGGTGTATCAAAAGTCTACTCTATGACAGGCTGGCGTATCGGTTATGCTGCAGGACCAAGCGATATCATTAAAGCAATGACCAAGATACAGTCACAGAGCACCTCTAACCCAAGCTCTATCTCACAAGCTGCTGCAGAAGCTGCATTAAACGGAGACCAAAGCTGTGTAAGTGACATGTGCAAAGCTTTCGAAGAACGTCATGCTTATATTGTTAAAGCTTTAAATGAGATTGATGGTGTTAGCTGCATGAGCTGTGATGGGACTTTTTACTGCTTTCCAAACATTCAAGGCTTAATCGATAGAACAGAAGGTGTATCCAACGATGTCGAGTTTGCAGAACACTTGCTTGTTAAAGCAGGTATTGCAGGCGTACCTGGAACAGCTTTTGGCTCACCTGGACATATTCGATTCTCTTACGCTACGAGCATGGATGTATTAGAACAAGCGATGAGTCGCTTAAAAAGCTTATAAGGTTCGCTTCAAGTAGTCTTAAAGCTATTCCCATCGCTTAAAGAAAAGCGATGGGAATTTATAATATTGCTGTATCCGTTAACTAGCCCTGACTAGCAAACTTAGCTGCAGCCGCACCGCCCACATGTTGAGGCAATACTTCGCGTTGAACA
>CAYZLE010000286.1:0-941 GCA_964479305.1 uncultured Gammaproteobacteria bacterium
TGATAATAATCCACTAAATTGTTCAGTAAACTTGCCCATTGATTCAATAAGGTAAAGGATAAATTTATCTTCATTATCTTTACCTAACTGCAAAATAAAATCGATTTGCTCTTCGGCTGTTTCTAAGTAACCAACAGGTTTCCCAGATGAAATAGCCATATCTTCATAGTGTTTATCGACACCCGCGAGAGTTACACCTAACTTTTGAAGTTCCATAACGGTTAAAGTTGATAGCAACATACCCGGTTTGAATTTAACAAATGCCATTCCCGGCAAACCAGATTCAGCAAAATATAAAGTTAATTGATTTTGTGTTTCAGGAGTTAGCTTATCCATAATGCTGATACCACTTGGATAAGTTCCCTCCAACATCAGTTTAGTCGCCACTTCTGGCGTCTCTAGTTCGCTTATATCGGCTTCAAAATATAAAGTATCTGCTTGTTGAAAAGCTACGTCATACTCGCAAGGCAATGGATAGTCTTTAGCAGATAACACATGAACTGTACCGCCTAAATAAACGCGATTATCCCCATTAACCACTTCCCATACCGAAGTTTTCGCTAAGGCTAATTGAGACGAAAAGCATACAAAAACTAATAATGGCGTAAACCGCCTAAACAATTTAATCATTGAAAATATTTTTATTTAGTATTTATTTTCAAAGATTTAAGCAGTTGGTTGGTAATCCTTCCATCAACAACAAGGTCGTTTTTAAGTTGGTAATCAAGGATCGATTGACGAGTCACTTCATCTGCTACACCTGAAAGCCCAACTGCATAACCTGCCTTACTGAGCTTTTGCTGAAGTACTTTAATGGTCGCCACTATTGATGCCCCATTAGACTCATCAACCACTGCATTTAATTGATTAATCAATAAGTCTGAATCAGCATATGCCACTTCATGAGCAATCGCTCCTACCAATTCATGCTCTCCTTGAAA
>CAYZLE010000286.1:951-1656 GCA_964479305.1 uncultured Gammaproteobacteria bacterium
ACAGGTAGTTCAAAATCATTTTGAAAACTAGTAATACCCGTTAGCGTCTTCTTTCCAGCCTTACCGTCGGCTGCACCGACTGGGTAACCTAAACTTGCCAAACCTTTCTGAACAACCATCACTCCGGGTGCAGACACTTCATTTAAGTCAGCTTTCTGAATAGTTAGTTTATACAAAGGATCAAATAATGACGTTAAGTCAGGCTCTTGGCTTTCTTCCTTCTTTTTCTAACTTTTCAGCCATTGGTTTTTTTAATAACGGCTTCTCTGCAACCTTTTTTACTGGCTTATTAGCAGGTTTGTTTAAAGGTTTTTTCTCAAATTGCTTTGTTGAGTTTTCTTTTTTATATACTTTACTTGGCTTTTTATTTTCAACTGTCGTACAAGCTGTAGAAAATAATAAAGCAACGGCAATTACGCTTAAGAAAGGAGTTTTATAATTAAAGAAATTCATAATAAAGTCGTTTGTTGAAAGTTTCCTAAATTCGATGTTTATAGCATAGCAAATTTACAACAAATCACACATGACTTATAGAACATTATGCTGTTAAGATAATTTCTTTGGAAAATGG
This sequence comes from uncultured Gammaproteobacteria bacterium, assembly GCA_964479305.1. GTDB lineage: Bacteria > Pseudomonadota > Gammaproteobacteria > HTCC5015 > HTCC5015 > JAHDBX01. The sequence goes on from CAYZLE010000286.1 coordinate 1,523, forward strand.
ACAATACGGAGTCTTACATGAAAAAGTTATTACTGGTTCTATGCTTATTAGTATCTGCAGCTATGTTTGCTGCGCCTTATGTCAGCGGAAAAGTTGCTGAAAGTGGTGTATCTAAGGTTTTTCAATCGTTGAAC
>CAYZLE010000287.1:0-1634 GCA_964479305.1 uncultured Gammaproteobacteria bacterium
GTAAAAAGGAGCACGAACCCCCCGCTCACACAGTTTACTTTTCACACTCAATAATGTATTGGCGATAGTATTCTGATTCTCTGATTTGACCATTACATCTTGGATGACAATAAACATCAAAATAAAACACGACAGAGCAATACACAGAACTCTAAGCAGTGAAGTACCCTGTTCTTCTGTATTAGAATTCATTAGTTAGCCTCATTTATTACTTGCCCTTGCGTGAGTGTTACGACCTCACCATGCAAACCGTCTATTGGTGTGATTTTTAACCGACCCTGAGATGCTGCACTCAGCAATGGACTGCCAATTAACCCATCTGTACTTATTGCAAGAGAGCAAACACCGCAATAAAAATTTGTGGGTTGCTTGGCGTTATCCTTAACATCATTAACGAACGTTCTAATATAGCTAGTATCACCTAATAATGTCGCGTCACTCATGTACGACGACATGCTTTTATTGCTGTAAGCTTGACTCTTAATTAACTGAACTAAGTCTTCATTTTTAAACACATTCAGGTATCTGAGATTAATAACATCGCGTGGGTCATACTTAAACTGTGGACCTTTCAATAGTGGAATGATATTTTTTTGCTGTTCTATTGTCATTGCTGGGTAAGCATAAGCGAGAGACTCAAGCATTACTTTTTGTGGTCTCGTCGAAAAGTTAACAGGAAGGAATGACTGAGCAATCCTTTTTCTCGTATCTTCAACGCCATGGATAGCTGCATAACTTAAAATAAAAGCTTCATCTTTTATCATCAGTTGATCAATATTTTCTACATGTTTATACCAATCTGTAAGCAGCCCCGCTTCGATTAAGTTTGCAGCTCTACGAACATTAAAATTTTCATTATTCAATCTTTGATAAATAGCTTCAGGTTTCTCTAAAGCAACCTGCGCGTAAAATGCTCCAAGCTTTGAGTTATGAGATCGGCCAAATAGTTTATGACTTCCCTCTAATCGATCAAGAGCATCTAGGTGACTACCCCATGCATCTATACTTGCACTACTTGATGGTATTCTTAAGTTTAGAATAGCCTCTAAAGGAGGTGTATTTGCTAAGGCTTTAGTATCTACTTCAGCATCCTCCCAAATAGCAGAGTTACTACCCGAAGCAAGCTTGTCGATATCTGGTAAATATTGGTAGCTTCCCGCCACTGTGCCGAGTAAAAGAGCTATTAAAGCTACCTTCTTCTCCAGTTTATTTTTAAACATACCGCCAAGTCCTATCGTTCGTAATTAATTTAAATATAAACTAAAAATATATGAAGAGAAACTCGTAATTTTATAACTCCAAACATAATGATTTTCATCAATAAATCACACCTAACTTTCATAATATAAAATTAAACAATAGTTAGCTGAATTACGTATACCGATAACCTAGTGCTTCCATGATGTGCGTTTTTGCAACGCTTTCATGATTCTGCATGTCGGCAATCGTTCGGGCTATTTTAATCACCTTGGTATACGCCCTAGCGGATAAATGTAGCTTCTCTTCTGCTTGCCTGAGTATATCTTGGCATTGTTGGTCTAATGCACAGTGAATGTCTAAATCCCCACTTTGTAAATTCACATTCAAGCTGCCTTGACGCTGTAACTGAATTTCTTGTGCTTTTATAACTCGTT
>CAYZLE010000288.1:0-1625 GCA_964479305.1 uncultured Gammaproteobacteria bacterium
CTTCTGGAAAGTAGTCTAATATATCTTTATCGTCTATTGGCATTTTGAATATGACGAGTAAGTAAATGCTTGGCTAAAGGAACAATGTCTCCTTTTCTTTGGTTAAGTGGTAACCAAGTAATAGGAAATACATTCAAGCGATAATACAAATCTTCGCGAAATTTACCTTGGGCAACAGCTTCTTTTAAATCACGATTACTAGTAGCCACTACGCGCACATCTAAGTTAATGGTTTTACGTCCACCTAAACGTTCAACTTCACGCTCTTGCAGCACACGTAATATTTTGGCCTGTAAACCTAAATCCATTTCAGTAATTTCATCAAGTAAGATGGTTCCACCTTGAGCTTGTTCAAATTTTCCTGGTGAGGCTTGTATTGCGCCAGTGAACGCGCCTTTCTCATAACCAAATAAAGTCGCTTCAAGCATATTTTCAGGAATTGCGGCACAGTTAATTGCAACAAACGCTCCGTCAGCTCTATCAGAATTATGATGTACATATTGAGCAAGTACTTCTTTGCCTGAACCGCTTGGTCCTAAAACCATAACCGATGCATCTGTTGCAGCTACTTTTTTAGCAAGTGATAATAATTCAACACTTTTGGGATCAGCTACAACAGGCTCGCATTTATTTGTTATTTCAAGGGGAACATATTGGTTAACCATATTTAACAGCACTTCGGGTGAAAATGGCTTAGCCATGTAATTGCTCGCACCATCTTTCATTGCTTGTACTGCGTCATCAATAGTGCCATAGGCTGTCATGATCAGCACAGGCATTTGAGGTAAGTTATTTTTGATACTTTTTAATAACGATAATCCAGACATTCCGTCCATTTGTACATCGCTCACCACAAGATCAACTTTATGGTTTTTAAGTTGTAATAAAGCGACTTCGCCAGACTCCGCTTCTATACACTGAAAACCTGCAAGTAATAATGTATCAACTAAGGCTTCTCTTAAACCAGAGTCGTCTTCAACGACAAGGATCTTACTTGTATTCATGAGTACTCTCCGTTGATAAAGTATTAAAATCTATAGGTGAAGGCTCAGTTTTCACTTTTTGTGTATGCGATTTATGTTGAGAAAACGCCTGATTAGGCTCAGGATTTTTCGCTTGATTAATAGTATTTTCCAATAAAGGGATATGAATACAAAAGTGTGCCCCCTCACCTGCTTTGCTGACTAACTGAACATCACCTTGGTGAGCATTGGCAACGGATTTAACAACAGCTAAACCTAAACCTGTGCCTTGAGAGCGCGAAGTGTAAAAAGGTTCAAATATTTTTTTCGCCAACTCTTCATCAATACCTTTACCGTTGTCGCGAACGCTTATTAGAGCAAAGCCATCTTTGCAATAAGACGATAACTCAATATGAGCGCCATTTTTTATCACTTGCACACTATTGAGTACTAAGTTTTGAATCGCCCCTGTAAGGGCACTTTTATTACCTAAAATTTGACAATCGTCTTTACATAAAGAAAAAGTAATTTGCGCATTTTCTTTTTTAATAATAGCGTCAATAGATTGAACCGAGTCGCTTAAAAGCTCGTTTATTGATAAAGGTTCAACAACTTGTTGTTTGCCACTTTTAGCAAAAAGTAGCATATCGTTAACTTGCTGTT
>CAYZLE010000289.1:0-1623 GCA_964479305.1 uncultured Gammaproteobacteria bacterium
ACGGTGAGCTTAATGTGTGCGTTAACTGTGTAGATCGTCATTTAGAAAAAAATGCCGACAAAACTGCCATTATTTGGCAGGGCGACGATCCTGATCAAAATCGTCATATTAGCTACCAAGAACTTTATAATGAAGTTTGTAAACTTTCGAATGCAATGGAAGCCAGTGGCGTTACTAAAGGCGATAGAGTTATTATTTATATGCCAATGGTTCCTGAGGCGGCTTATGCCATGTTGGCATGTGCGCGTATAGGTGCTGTTCATTCTGTAGTATTTGGCGGTTTTTCAGCAAACGCCATTGCAGACAGAGTAGTTGATTGCGGCGCTAAAATGATAATCACTGCCGATGAAGGTATTCGCGGCTCAAAATCTATTCCTCTAAAAAAATGGATTGATGACGCCTTAGAAAATGAAGGCACTGACTGCGTAGAAACCGTACTAGTTACTAAGTGTACAGGCGCAGATATTCCAATTAAGGACCGTGATGTTTGGTATCACGACTTTGTTGCTCCGCACAAAGAAACCCATGATGCCGTTGTTGTTAATGCTGAAGATCCTTTATTTGTACTTTACACCTCTGGCTCAACAGGTAAACCTAAAGGTTTGCAACATAGTAGCGGTGGTTATTTGGTTTATGCTGCTACAACTTTCTCTTATGCTTTTGACTATAAAGAAGACGATATTTACTGGTGTACAGCCGATGTCGGCTGGATAACAGGACATAGTTATATTATTTATGGGCCGCTTGCCAGTGGTGCAACTACTCTTATGTTTGAAGGTGTGCCGACTTATCCTTCATTAGGTCGTTTTGGCGAAGTTGTTGATCAGCATAATGTCACTATTTTTTATACTGCTCCAACTGCTATTCGTATTTTAATGGCCGATGCCGATACCGCTTTAAACTCTAGCAAGCGTAATAGCTTACGTATTATTGGCTCAGTAGGTGAACCCATTAACCCAGAAGTTTGGCAATGGTATAGCGACGAATTTGGCAAGGGACAATGTCCCGTAGTAGATACATGGTGGCAAACCGAAACCGGTGGTTTCATGATTACACCATTACCGAATGCAACCAAATTAAAACCTGGTGCAGCGAGCACACCTTTCTTTGGTATTCAGCCGGCATTAGTAGACTCTGAAACAAGTAAGCCAATTGAAGGCGAAGCCAGTGGCCACTTAGTGGTTTTAGATTCATGGCCAGGTCAATCACGCACAATTTGGAACAACCACGAACGTTTTATAGAAACCTATTTTTCAACACACGATGGCATGTACTTTTGTGGCGATGGCTCTAAGCGTGACGCTGACGGTTACTACTGGATAACAGGCCGTGTTGATGACGTGCTGAATGTATCAGGGCATCGTTTAGGTACCGCTGAGCTAGAAAGTGCCTGTGTTGCACATGAAGCTGTTGTAGAAGCGGCTGTAGTGGGTTATCCGCACGATATCAAAGGACAGGGCATCTACATCTACATGATTACTAAAGCCGGTGTAGACGCAAATGACGAGCTTAAAAAAGAAGTAAAGCAATGTGTGCGTAAAGAATTAGGGCCTATAGCCACTATTGACATCATTCAATGGACAGATGCTTTACCTAAAACACGTTCTGGAAAAATTATGCGAC
>CAYZLE010000290.1:0-1612 GCA_964479305.1 uncultured Gammaproteobacteria bacterium
TTGTTTTCAAAGCAATTTCCGTATTTTAATTATTCTTAATTTTGATAACTAGGATAACGTCCTAGTTATTTTAATATTTTAGTCTATAGTTTAACTATTACAAATGTATCAAGGATGATCAATGTCTAGTTCCCCTTTTATAAACTCATTAGAAGAGTTTATGTTAGTTCGTCGCTATAGTAAACGTACCATTCATAGCTACTTGTTGTGGGTTCGCTCCTACATTCGTTTTCATAATCGCAAACACCCTAAAGACTTGAGCGGTATAGATGTGGAGTCTTTTTTAACGTATTTAGCTACTGAGCGCAAAGTGGCAATTAGTACGCAGCGTACGGCCTTGAATGCTTTGGCGTTTTTATATAATAAGTTTTTAAATCAGCCTTTAGGCGATGTTTCCGCTTTTACGCGTGTGAAGCGACAAGCTAAGTTGCCAACGGTGCTTACACAAGGCGAAGTTAAGGCTTTATTAAGCCACCTGGACACACAATATAAATTACCGATTGGTTTGCTGTATGGTTCGGGTTTGCGTTTAATGGAATTGGTGCGTTTGCGCGTAAAGGATATTGATACTGACTTAAAGCAAATACAAGTTTGGAATGGTAAAGGCTTTAAGCACCGCTTAACGACTTTAGCGCCAGAGTTAATTCCGTCAATTCAGCGGCAAATTCAGCAGGTTGAGATTTATTTGGATGAAGATTTAGATAACAGTGAGTATGCGGGTGTTTACATGCCCGATGCTTTAGCGAGAAAATATCCGAGCGCCAACAAAAGTTTGGCGTGGCAATATTTGTTCCCATCGTACAAGTTAAGTGTTGATCCCGAGGCTAAGTTAATACGCCGCCATCATATTGATGAAAGCGGTATTAATAAGGCGATTAAAAGGGCAGCAACGAAAGCTAAGATTACAAAGCAAGTGAGTTCACATACCTTACGTCATTCCTTTGCAACCCATTTATTACAAAATGGGGCTGACATTCGCACGGTACAGCAGCAGTTGGGTCATAGCGACGTGAAAACCACAGAAATTTACACGCACATCTTAAAGCAAGGTGCCGATGGCGTTCTTAGCCCATTAAGCCAGTTGTTAGCCGGCTAAAATAGGTTTAAACGCCTATAAACGAGGTTAAAGCCTGCAAAAGTACGAAAAACCGTGAAATTAAGCCTTTTTCACTATAAAATGCGCGCCCCTTGTTTGTAAGACATATATTAAAGTATAAAATAAGCATATGAGCACATCAGCATTTGATACAGCCCGCCAATTTGACGTTATTGTTATTGGTGGAGGCCATGCCGGAACCGAGGCCGCTTTAGCGTCGGCGCGTTCGGGCGCGCGTACTTTATTGCTTACTCACAATATTGAAACACTGGGCCAAATGAGCTGTAACCCAGCCATTGGTGGCATTGGTAAAGGTCATTTAGTAAAAGAGATTGATGCCCTAGGCGGTGCAATGGCAACCGCGGCTGATAAAGGCGGCATTCAGTTTCGTATTTTAAATTCTCGTAAAGGCCCTGCGGTTCGCGCAACTCGTGCACAAGCAGATAGGGTTTTATACAAAGCCGCTATTCGTGAAAAATTAGAAAACCAAGAGAACCTCACCCTTTTTCAGCAAGC
>CAYZLE010000291.1:0-1609 GCA_964479305.1 uncultured Gammaproteobacteria bacterium
AACCCGTTGCTAAACTGGTTAAGGTTTTAAGCGCCATATAATTTTTAATCGTATTTACAAAGTCATCAAAATTAGACATCGAAGCTGACTCGCCAAGAATAGCTTTGATTTTAACCGGGAAGCTTGAAGCCTCAACGATAATAAAAATCGTCATAAGCATAATAAAGAAGCCCTGCGACAATAAGCCACTGAAGCCAGCGAAGGTACGTTTTGCAAGGTTAAAAATTGAATCAGGGTCAACATAAGATGACAACTTGCTGGTATCTATATCAATGCCATATTGGCTAACCCATGCTGCAAATTGATCTAGCTGATTAAAAAAACGTATGCGGTAAGCGGGTATTTCATTAGTGAAATCATTCACCGAGTTACCTAACAGGGTTGCAATCGCAAGTAGCGCGGCTAATAAGGTTAATAAACCAATAATAATCGCAAGTAAAGTCGGCGTGCCTTTAGACTTCATCCAAAAAATGGCTGGAGCACTAATAATAGCGATAAATATAGACAAAAAGAAAGGTACAAGTAAGCTTGCAGAAGCTTTCATGCCAGCAACAATGATGACAAAAGCCGCTAAGCTGAGTAAGTATTTTTGTGTAAGATTTCTATTTTCTGTTTGCATAAGTAAACTTTACCATTAAAACGTAAATAGTAAACATGAATACGCTAAATATAAGTTATATCTTAAGCGTAAAAGGTCATTGAAATAAATATGAGTATACTGAATAATTAAAGTTCGAAATTAATCAGGCTCAATTTAAATGAAATTTACTCCATTAGTAATAGCGGCTTCAGCACTTGCTATAAGCGCTTGCGCTACACCACCGAAACCACAAGTGGCAGAATCAAGCGAAGTGGTAGGTTATAACAAGTTAACGAAAACTTTTAAGAAAGGTCAGCGTGTGCAACTAGTTAGTAAGACTAATTTAGTCTTAGATGTAATTGTCGATAAACTTTCTGGTGATTATCTTTACGCAACAGATGCAAAGGACTCTAAAAAGAAAATGCGTATAGATCTTAACGGCGTAAGCAAAATACGTGTGTACGAATAAAGTCTACTCTACACTTGTATTTAGTGTTTTAGCTTTGTTGGCTAGCTGTGTTTGTATTACGGGCAGCGCATACGCAAATAGTTGTGAAAAGCACTTTCAAATTTCAACTGGCAATGTGCCTATATTATTAACTTCGCCTCATGGCGCTTCATTTAAAAACAGGCCAAGCTTTTTGCCTTTGCGAGAAGGCAAGAGTGTAAAGAGATTTGTAAATCGCGCAGACCAACACACCGATGAAATCACAGAGCGTGTTGCGCAATTACTAACTGAAAAAAATATAAAACCTTTTATTGTCATTGCAGGTATTAATCGTGCTCAAATAGACTTTAATCGCCCACCTAGACTAGCCTACGAAGACGTCGTAGCGGCCACTTGCTATCGTTATTATCATGATGCTTTAAAAAATCAAATTAGCACCATAAAACAAAAATGGCCCAATGGTTTTTTAATTGATGTACATGGTCAGTCAAAATATTCAAATTATGAAGTGTTACGAGGGACGCGTAATGGGCAAACCATAACAGCATTGCGTGAACGTTTTGGTAAAGACGTTAGTGATG
>CAYZLE010000292.1:0-1587 GCA_964479305.1 uncultured Gammaproteobacteria bacterium
TGGTTCCAAATACCTGAACCTGATGAACCTTGTTCAGTGGTTCCTTGGTCCCAGGCATTAACGCGCAAATATTTGCCGTTAGGGTTGAGGGTAAAGCTGGTGCCTCTGCCAGAAGCTATTGCTAAAGTATCGAAGTCACGGCTTATGCGTTTTTCGTCTCCGGCTGGATGATGGATGCCTACAGCAGAATTAGGAACGGTTGAAGAATTATCCCAACCTGCATAATAAACATTGGCGCTAGCATCTGGAATGGAGTCGAGAAGCACTAAGGCAAAATCAGAGCCAGTGTCTCCTATTTCAAGACCGGAATCTGCAGCTAAGTAAGTTGAGCCAGTTTGAAATTGATAGTTGGGGTTTTGGGTGCCGTTAGGCGTGCCACCACAAACAGATGTTTCAAAATTCCAATAAAAAACCAGCGTTGCATCAGTGCCTGAGTCAACATTACAGTGTGCTGCGGTTAAAAAGTAAGGTGTGCCATCTTGATTGGTGTTATTAACTAATGTGCCTGTACATGTACCAATTCCGTTAATAATGTACCTTGCTACAGAACGAATTTCATCACGCCAAGCATCACCTTCAGGGCAAACTACGTCGATATTACAGCTGCCAGACTTGGCAGTAACTGTATTCTTAAAGCTACGGTAGCCTTGGTTGATATTGGTAAGGTCAAAACTCAAGTCATCACGAGAAGCTATAGGAACGTTAATTTCTAAAACAACATTCTCTGATTCAAAAACAGGTGTCCAAAGTTGTTTGTGGGGCTTGTTATCAGTATGGTCAAAAACAACCGCTTCCTTTTGGTCTTTTGTATAAATGAATAAAGAAGCACCTTTGGGTAGGTTCACATTAGTAAAACCAAAGTTAAGAGAATGAGTGTCTTGTGCATCAAGCTCTAGCTTCCAAATAGCCGTGCCGTTATTTTCAGACCAAACCCCAGAATCTGTATAAGAACTTTTTTCATCATAAGCCAATGCAAAGCGATAGGCTTTAGATAAAGTCGCTTGAGAGTCTCGCTTTGCGACTTTTGCTAAAGTCGCGTCAGATAAAGCTGGAATATTAAAAACGGAGCTAGAAGTAGACTTGCCTTTAACAGACAAACTAGCGGGCTGAATTGATAATTCATCTAATGGCAGAACTTGGCCTGCTAACAAAGACGGGCTTAAAAATAAACTTCCTAGTAAAAAAATTAAATTACGCATCTTAACCTCGATATTATTTATAGCTCATTGTAACCCTATAAAAAGGCATAAATGTGAATAGCTTCTTATAAATCAGTCAATGTAAATAGATAATAGTTTCAAAATTCACTTTTAAGCATCAATATAGCGGCATATATATAAGGTATAAATTGTGAATTAAGGGCAAATTTGTCTATTTGTTAACCAAAGAATATGTTAATAAATGTAAAGCATGAATTATGAGCAAGATAATTATGCTACGAAAGATTCTCACATAATGCTTGTCATGCGCCAAAAAGTACGGTATTGTCTCTGAAATTGAATTTGGCGCAGTGTCATTTTCAACTTAAAAAACTAAAAATACTTAATATTAAGTGGGGTAATAAAATGAAATTATTAACAACTATTG
>CAYZLE010000293.1:0-1584 GCA_964479305.1 uncultured Gammaproteobacteria bacterium
TATTAGCCTTATGGAAAAAGCTAGATGCGCTTAACTTATCGTGGGCCAACATTGGCACATTAAACGATATGATTTGCTGCCCAGGTCTAGACTTTTGTGCACTAGCAAATGCAAGCTCAATTGGCATTGCCAAACAAATCAACGACAAATTCGATAACCTTGATTACCTTCACGACATTGGTGAAATCTACCTTAACATGTCGGGCTGTATGAATGCTTGTGGCCACCACCATGTGGGGCATATTGGTATTCTAGGCGTAGATAAAAAAGGCGTAGAATGGTATCAAATTCAAGTGGGTGGTGATCCTGAAAACCAAGCAGCACTTGGCAAAGTATTAGGCCCAGCAGTTGCTAAAGAAGAAGTAGCCAACACACTTGAAAAACTTTTAGACGTATACCTTAAAGAGCGTAACGGTGAAGAGCGTTTTATCGACACTTATCGACGCATCGGTATTAAGCCATTTAAGGAGAGCGTGTATGCCTAAGCCTATTGTTTCCAAACAAATTATTAAAAACCAAGAAATCATTAATGATGATTGGGTTTTACTAGCTGATGATGCGGCACTAGCAGGCGACAAAATTATCGTGTCAGTTGCACGTTGGTTAGCCGAGAAAGATGCTCTGCAAACCTTTAAGGGCAAGCTAGGTATTTTAATTGAGTTTGATCGCCATATTGATGAAGTAGAAAGTGACTTAGACACATTCGAACTCGTAGCTATTGAATTTCAAGCTTATACAGACGGACGTGGTTACAGTTATGCAACCCTACTTCGTCGTAATGGCTGGAAAAAAGAAATTCGTGCTATTGGTGATGTTCAACGTGACCAAGTGTTCTACATGCACCGCTGTGGTTTCGATGCCTTTGATATCAGAGAAGACACTGACATTAATGATGCATTAAAAGCCTTTGACGATTTCACTATTGCTTACCAACCGGCCATCAACAACCCGGCTTAGTAAACAAAAGTTTCATCTCATAAAAAAGCCCGCCCTATTAATTTTAGGCGGGCTTTTTTTATGCACTAATCAATACTCTTATCCTGTGTTTCTTAAACCTACTGACAAAGCATTTATCGATCTCAACAAAGGTTGCACCCACTCACTCTCAGTATCAACACCTACCCTATCAAGCAGCATTACTTGAATATGGTTTAAAGGTGCAAGGTAGGTTTGCCTAACTTTAATCGATTCACGTAAATTATCTTGGCTAGCCAGAAGTTCAGACTGGGTCACTTTATTTACCAAATCTACTGTTAACAAATATTCCGCTTCTATCTCATTAAATATTTGTTTTGCAATAGCCTCATCTTCACAAAGCGCTGAGTAATCTTTAGCAATATCTAAATGCGTTTTCGCTAATACCATTTCAATCTTGTCTAGCATCGTTTTAAAGAATGGCAATTCTTTATACATCTCCTGTAGAACAGACATATCTTGACTAGCTAAACCACTACCTAAGCCGTACCAACCTGGCACATTCAAGCGACACTGTGCCCAAGCAAAAACCCAACCAATTGCTCGAATAGATTTTTTTGAAAAGTCTTGTTTTTTACGATGAGAAGGACGCGAACCGATATTCAACAT
>CAYZLE010000294.1:0-1575 GCA_964479305.1 uncultured Gammaproteobacteria bacterium
TAAGTTATAAAAAAGTGAACTTTATTTCGGCATGTATTTAAAAATTATGCTTCCCGGATTTATTTATATTAGTTAGCAACACTTATGCCAGTAAATAATTAGAAGCGTTAGAAAACCCCTAGGCAAGCCATGTCTTAATTAGTCAGTAATAACAATCTCTTTAGTATATTTAAATTTGCTTTAGAGGAAATCATATATAATTATGAGAATTAATGAATATCAAAAGTTATTTGACTTTATTTCAAATACAGTACAATTACGGGGTGCCGATATTTCAAAAATTGACTCAAAATTATCTATTGAAAATTATGAAAAAGGAGACTTTATTTTAAAACAGAATCAAGTATCTAAAACTTTAAAGTTTGTTTTATCAGGAGTTTACAGGGTTTACCAGTTGAAAGATGGTATGCCAAGGAATTCATGGAGCTTCGCTTTCACTCCACTCCTATCTACTTTTACTTAAAAACAATCTACATTACTTGTCGATAGCTTTCCAAGCAGACACCATTTCACTGACGCGTTTATGTAATAAGGCCGATGCTTCTTGCGTTTTTGCAGTTGGTTTTGCATCAGTATTCTGCACTACCTTCAACAGATAAAGTAATTTAGATTGAAGGCCAACTAGGGTTTCATCGGCTAGATCGGATTCATAAATACTACCGTAAATAATATCGCCATCACTTGGAGCTCCTTCTCCTCTATATTTCAATCGCTTCTTTTGTTTTTTACCTTTCTTAACTGGCATTTTGTCAATCGCTTCTCTTATAATTTGAAGCGTCTCATAATCCCAATAGCACTGCATAGAAAGCTTTGTTTGTAAATTCAAAGCATCTTTACTCAATTCAGAACGTGGGTCTAATTTAACCGTCAAACTTTTTTCTGTGATAGTACCATCTACGCTTAATTGAATTTTGTATTCTCCAGGGCTTACAAAAGGACCTACAGGGCCACTTTCTGTATTGTATTGAACCGCAGCAATGGCATAACCTCTGTTGGCGACTCTTGGTGCTTTATAGCGTAAATTCCATACGAAACGGTGATGGCCGGCTTTACTTGATAAGCCTTTAAATGGTCGTTTCCAATAGGTTGGATGTTGCATTTTGGTCGTATCCAAAACCTCCTCAAGATCCTTGCTAGAAAAGCTATTGACGGCATCCCCATTTTGGTCGAAAATTTTGAGTTCAACAACATTCGAATTTGAGCCTAAATAATAATCGATTAGGGCGCCATCTGGAGGGTTTTGTCCGGTTGGTTCTTCTGGTGGTAAAGGGGTATCGCTAAACATATTAAAACGAACACGATACGCATCGCTAGGTTGAAACAAGTGCGAACTTTTCGAAGTCAGGCTTGCTAAGTCCCTCAAAGGACTAAAATCATCTAAAATCCAAATAGAGCGGCCATGTGTGCCAATAACCAAATCATTTTCATGAATTACCAAATCACGAATTGAGGATGCTGGCATATTCATTCTAAGGGATTGCCAAGAACCACCGTCATTTGATGAAAAATAGACTTCCCGTTCCGTTCCTAAAAACAACAACCCTTTTTGAACAGGGTCTTCACGTACTGTGTTCA
>CAYZLE010000295.1:0-1572 GCA_964479305.1 uncultured Gammaproteobacteria bacterium
TACTCATCTCTGATATCCCTATTTCTTAAGGCATTTAGTTGCTGTTGCGCTTGCGTTTCATTTATAAGGCCTTTATTGCGTGCACTTAATATTCTGGCCAAAGGAGCTATTTGAGTTGTGTTACCCGCGCCTATATAACCATCACTTGTATCAAAAACGTCTGAAATTAGACTTAAACCATTATCATAAAAGGCGGTAGCATAATCAATTTGGGTAGAGGGCGAAGCCAGTTTATTTTTTTTAAGGTTAGGTTTGGGTGAATAATAAGTGTTAAATGTTAATTCTATTTTAGGCTTGGTGCTTGTATTACCCTTTTTGGTGACGATAACAACAACCCCATTAGTTGCTCGAATACCCCATATGGAAGCTGCGGCGGCATCTTTTAAGACTGTTACACTTTTGACCGTATTGGGATCTATGGTCGACAAATCACCTTGAATGGGGAAACCATCGACCACAATAAGCGGGTTTTGATTAGAGTTGATGGTACTTATCCCTCTAATTATTATTGGAGGGCCAGAACCAGCAGGATTAAATTGAACACCTGCAACCTCACCGTTCAATTGATCGGCAATATTACCAACATTCTTTCTATTGAATAAGTCATTATCTACCTTGCCAAAAGAACCTGAAGCTCTTTCTTCTGGCAAACTCTGATAACCCGTGCTTACCAGCTCAACGCCTTCTAACTGCAACGAGGTAGGCACCATGTCGATATCATATTGATAAACATCGGGCAGAACCATGAATTCGGCATCAACAAAGCCTAAATAGCTAAAAACCAAAGCCTCACCTGCTTCAGCTTCAATTGAATAATTACCATCAAAATCAGTTGCCACTCCGCGTTGCGTACCCTTAACCAATACTGTTACGCCTACTAAGGGAAAACCTTTACTATCCACTACAGTACCTGTGATCTGCTGCTGAACATTATCTTCTTTTACACCAGTTTTCGGTAAACTATCCCCATTTTCTTCTTTGGTTTTTTTCAACTTTAGAATAATCTGCTTATCTAGAACAACAAATTCTATGTTAGTGTTTTTGAACAGACCATAAAGAATTTTTTCAATTCGTTGCTTGGTCGCGACTACCGAAACTTTACGATCAAGATTGATGTAACTGTTGTTGTACAAAAAATTAAACCCAGATTGTTTTTCAATATGCTCAAAAACTTCACCCAAGGGTTTGTTTTCCATATCAAGGGTGAGTACCGATTTTTGTGAATAAACCGTGGCATGCATTTGAAACATGACCGCAATAAGCAAGGCAAAAGTTATTCTCATCTTTAAACTTAGCTTAGTAAAGCTGGGCGTATCATAAAACACGCCATTACGCTTTTTTTTCATAATTTTAGTTCGCTTTTAAGGTTATTATCGTGACTTTATTGCTTACTGGGGCTATGTTGCCGCATATGCCCCGGTTTTTTATTTTGTAATTGTTATCTGATTATCGTTCATTTTATAGTTAAACCCATAACTTTTACTGAAATAGGTCATTATCTGTTCTATGTTTTCTTGCTCAAAACGAGCCGTAAACCGCTCCTCGCTGATTTCAGGGATTTGATTTTCTATG
>CAYZLE010000296.1:0-1559 GCA_964479305.1 uncultured Gammaproteobacteria bacterium
AGATAATCTAAGTGCCATCTCTGGAGTGATAGCGCTTTGGCCTTTTAAAATTCTACTTAAAGTTGAAGAGGCTACATCAAGCTGCGTAGCTAAAAAACGACAGCTATAGCCAAACGGTTCAAGATAAGTCGCCTTAATAAACTCACCAGGGTGAGGAGGGTTGAACATTGCCATTAGTGATAGTTCTCGTAGTTTAATATATAAGCATTACCGTCTTTAAACTCGAAAGTAATACGCCAATTACCGCTTATGGATATTGATCATACTCCATCCCGATCAATGAATTTTCCTTAACCATAAATCCGTTTTAAGCAACCATATTGACGGTTTGTTGATTGAAATGCAATACTCTTAGAATGGTGTTCCAATATAGGAGTGCTCACAGCCAATTACATCGTTTTAGTCGTATATGGAAAAAATGACAATATTAATATCGGTTATAAGTTCAATTTTAGCGGCTTGTTTGACGCATTATTTAGCTACTTCAAGAATGAAGAAAAATGAGCTTTCTAAATTTCAAGTACAAGCATATTCTGATTTTTTAATTGCAACATCAAAACTTGCTGTTGTGAGAAGGGCTGGTGATGTAACAAATGAAAATGTAGATGTTGCTGAATTAAATGACGCCAAGAGTCGGATCATTGTTTGTGGTCATAAAGAAGTTGTAGAAGCTATGCTAAAGTTTTGGCGTACTGGAGCCACTCTCGAACTTGAACGAGGGCTATTAGCTTATCAACGCATGGTTCAAATAATGCGTAAAAATTTAGGGCATAAAGAGTTCGATCTACATGATCTAGATATAGCGGATGCGGTATTTAAACTAGAACCTTCGTCTTATTCATATAAGGCCGAAAATGCAGTTACTAGGTCAAGTTAGTAGTTAGACGAGTTTAAAATTTTTTTTCGAGAAAATTGAAACTATGAAAGTAGATCATCTTCTTGCAATGATAAAGCCACCATTTTTAGAGGTGGTGGCACTAGTTAAGACAGTCATTCTAAATTGCCCTACCACAGGCTAGGGTCATTTAATGCCTCAACACATTGAGTAGGGCCAACCATAGGCTGGATTGCTTGGCCATCAAGTGATTGAGCGAGCCAGCCAATAGGCTGACTTAAAGGACATGGGGCTTTTACTATATTTTCATTGATTTGTTTAAAGCCAGTTTTGGAATAATAACTTGGATCACCGTAAGTGAAAGCCAAATTGACATTTGAAGATCTAAGGTAGTCTAGGCCATATTGAATTAGCTTTTGACCAATACCTGTACTTTGAACATCTGTTGACACTGCAACTGGTGAAAGAATAAATGCTACTTGTCCACTAGGTACAGTAAAGCGACTAAAAAATATGCACCCAGTAATAATCGCGTTTTCTTCTGATATGCAGCCAATAAGATCTTGTGGCTTAGTGGTGGTAATTAGATTTTCGACAAAACCCGCAATTACCTGACCTTCTGATTCTCCTTCGGATGCAGAAAACACACTTTTGAAAAGTTCAATGACTTCTTGCGAACTTGAATCTTTAAATAGTGAAAACTTCATATTTCTTAATTCTTCGG
>CAYZLE010000297.1:0-1552 GCA_964479305.1 uncultured Gammaproteobacteria bacterium
ATAAAATGAAGAATTGCTATGATGATTTTCATGCCGAAGCTCAAAGGCTCGTTTCGGAAATTAAAGGGCGCTGGGGTCGTGGATATTTACTTGATGTACATGGACAGTCAAAATTTCCAGACCAACTTATAAGAGGAACACGCAACGGTTTAACTATTAAAGAGTTACGTAAGCGAGAGGGTGACGATGGATATAAATCAAAGGATAGTTTATTTGGGCAACTCTCTGAAAAAGAATACTCTGTTATGCCGCAAGGAGATGGTAAGGAAAAATTTTATATAGGAGGCTATATGCTGAAAAAATACGGCAGCCAGAACGCCTCAGGTATTGATGCGGTTCAAATAGAAATTGGACGTGAATTCAGGGTAGATGAAACTAAGCAACACAAATTGATTAAAGACTTAGCCCAGTCTTTAGTATATCGCTTGAAAAACTTGCAGTTAATTAATCCTTGATAGGGATGTTTTTTGAAGTTTTACGCTTTTGCAGACTTACCACCATCTACCGCAATAATTTGCCCTGTAATATAAGGAGCTTTACAGCTTAGGAACACAATCGTTTGAGCAATGTCGTTAGGGTCACCTAAACGATTCATTGGAATACGTTTTAGTAAAACCTCTTGAGGCGCAACGCCGCTATCATCTTCAGGCCATAAAATAGCGCCAGGAGATACTCCGTTTACTCGAATGTCAGGCGCTAAGTCTGCTGCTAACGATTTTGTTAATGATTGAAGCCCTGCTTTTGCTGCGCAATAAATAGGGTGATTGGCTAGCGGCCTATTTGCATAGACATCAATGATATTCACAATACAGCCGTTATTTTTTCGCAGTTCAGGCGTGGCATATTTGCACAAGAAAGCGGGTGCTTTTAGATTGCTCGCAAACAAGTCGTTCCATTGACCATCTGTGATTTTCTCAATGGGAGTGGGGTAAAAACTAGACGCATTGTTCACTAAAATATCTAGCCGACCAAAGTGTTCGATTGCCGTAGTTATGATTTTTTCTAGTACAGTTTCATCATTTAATTCACCTTGTACCAAAACGCAGCTATTCTCTCTTGATGCATTTAATTCATTGGCTAGCTCAGCTGCGTCTTGTGCGGAGTTTCTGTAGTGCAAAACGATATCGATATTTTCCTTGTGCAGTTCTAGCGCAACGGTTCGACCAATGCGTCTAGCTCCACCAGTGATAATGGCAACTTTGTTGGTGTTCTCTAAGGTCATAGTTTTTAACGTTCTTGTGATGATGAAAATAATACCACGTCTTTATATGCGTCATTCACTCAAGGCATACACTATGAATTTATATTCAAGCGGTTACAATACGGCTACATTAATTAAACCAAGGCATACATCACTATATCTATGGATATTATCCAAGCCGTTATCCTCGCTATTGTTCAAGGTATAACAGAGTTTTTACCTGTTTCAAGCTCAGCGCACTTAATTCTTGTGCCGAAGGTTTTCGGCTGGCCAGATCAAGGCCTAGCTTTTGATGTTGCTGTTCATGTAGGCACTTTGTTTGCGGTGGTTATTTTCTTGCGTAAAGAAATA
>CAYZLE010000298.1:0-1544 GCA_964479305.1 uncultured Gammaproteobacteria bacterium
CCTGAAAGCCATTCATAAACTGCAAGACCGGCTATATGCCGGCAGTGAGCAATCACTACTTATTGTATTTCAAGCTATGGATGCAGCAGGTAAAGACTCTAGTATTCGTAATTTAACATCTCGCATGAACGCCCAAGGCTGCCACGTAGCCAAGTTTGGCAAACCGAGCGATGAAGAGCTAGCCCACGATTATTTGTGGCGTATTCACAAGCAAGCGCCGGCTAAAGGTCATATTACTTTATTTAACCGTTCACATTACGAGGACGTACTGATTGTTAAGGTGCATAACTGGGCCTCGCCTGAGGTAATTAAGCAACGTTATTCGCAAATTAATCAGTTCGAAAGCCAACTGAGTAGCAGCGGTACAAAAGTGATTAAGTTCATGCTGCATATTTCACCTGAGTATCAACTACAACGTTTCCGCCGTCGCCTAAGCAAGCCTGAAAAAAACTGGAAGTTTAACCCTAATGATTTAGAAGAGCGCAAATTATGGGATGACTACATGAAGGCCTTTGAACTTGCGATAGAAAACTGCTCAAGCGATGAAGCACCTTGGTATGTTATTCCTTCTGAAACTCGCTGGTTTAGAGACTTAGCTATTAGCCAAATTGTTAGGAATACATTAGAAGAGATGGATCCGCAATACCCAGCACCTAATTTTGATACAAGTTTATACAGAGCTGAGGATATTTAAAACTGAAGATCTTTAAAGCTAAACACTTTTTAATCCAGTAACACAGAAACAAAAAAGCCTTTCTAAATAGAAAGGCTTTTTAAATTGCGAAATGAAATTTCCTATTAAGGCTTTAAGGAAGATTCATTAACTCTTCTTCATCTTCTTCATTCATCATCATGTCTTCGCGAACTAAGCCAAGTGCAATCAAGCTACCACTCGCTACGAATATTGATGAGTAAGTACCTACAATTACACCAATAATCAGTGCAAAGGCAAAACTGTTAATCACTTCGCCACCAAAAATGTATAAAACAAGTAATACAAGCATGGTGGTTAATGAAGTTACTAAGGTACGCGACAGTGTTTGGGTAATAGATATATCCGCTACGTCTTCAGGTGTGTCGTTATGCAGCTTACGGAAATTTTCGCGAATACGGTCATATACAACAATCGTATCGTTTAAGGAGTAACCTATAACCGCCAATATAGCCGCCAGAACCGTCAGGTCAAACTCAACTTGCGTAATAGCAAATATACCAATGGTAATCACAACATCGTGTGTAAGCGCCAATAACGCGCCTATAGAGAACTTCCACTCGAATCTAAACCAAATGTATAAAGAGATTAAAATAAGCGCATACAGCAAGGCTAAACCGCCCTTGTCTCGTAACTCTTCACCAACCTGTGGGCCAACAAACTCAATTCGGCGCAAAGACACACTAGGCGTTTCGTTTTGCAGCACTTTAAACACAGCATCGCTAATTTCAGCTGATGTTTTATCAGCGCCATCAACAAAACCTGCTTGGTCGGCTGAAAAACGAATTAATACATCTTTAGCTGTACCAAAGTGCTGAACAACAGCCTTATT
>CAYZLE010000299.1:0-1538 GCA_964479305.1 uncultured Gammaproteobacteria bacterium
GGCTTTGTTGAAGGTAATGATATTTTTGGCAATGCTGCCGATGTTGTTATCTGTGATGGCTTTGTCGGTAACGTAGCATTAAAAACGGCTGAAGGTTTGGCTGGCTTTATTAGCAATGTTATTAAGTCTGAATTTAAGAGCGGGCCTTTATCTATTCTAATGGCAATTCTTGCATTACCGGTACTTAATCGTATTCGGAAACGTTTAGATTCTCGCAGCTACAACGGTGCAAGTTTCTTAGGTTTACGAGGCATAGTGATTAAAAGCCACGGCGGTGCCGATAAAAAAGCTTTTAAGCATGCTATCAATATCGCTATTAAAGAAGTAAAAGAAGATGTCCCAGCGCATATTTCTTCTAGACTAGAATCTGCAAATAAGTCCTAAGTTATTCATTTATTTCGCTTTATTCGGCGAGTGTATACCATATAAATTTACATAAAACGTTTTACAAGCTAGCTTGTTTGCTGTAATTTAAGTTCTTTATAATTATTCAGCATCAATATGCCTATTCGCGTACTTATCGTCGATGATCATGACCTAGTTAGAGCTGGTATTCGCAGCCTGCTAAGTAATAGTGTGGACATCGAAGTTATTGGTGAGTCATCTAGCGGTGAAAACGCCTTACAAGTCGCACCTGACTTAAGGCCAGATGTTGTGCTAATGGATATACAAATGCCTAATGGCATGAGCGGTATAGAAGCCTCTAATCGTTTAAATAACCGTTTTCCGTCAATAAAAATCATTATTCTTACAGCCAGTAACGACGTGTCTATGTCGAAACTACTGCTTAAGCAACAAGGTGTTTCTGGTTATTTAACTAAAGGCTCTTCTTCAGAAGAAATGTTTACAGCCATTAAAGCCTGCTACTCAGGTAAAAAACACATTTCACCAGAAATGGCGCAAAAATTAGCGATATCATCTTTGGATGATCAGGATTCTCCATTTGAGAAACTCAGTACGCGTGAAATGGATGTGCTAATGAAAATAACATCTGGTAAAACCAACCAAGAAATCGCGCAAGAGCTTAGCCTAAGCCCTAAAACCACCAGTACTTACCGTACACGCCTCATGGAAAAGCTTGAAGTTAAAAACGATGTAGAGCTTACCAAGCTAAGTCTGCAGCATGGCCTTGGCCAAACAAGCCAATAAGCCTTTAGTCTTTAATAAGCACTAAGCTTATTCATTCTATTTATTCATATTTAAAGTTTGTGTCTATACAGGCATAATTACAGCATGAGCTTCGACCACCAAACCTTTCTAAAAAATGCACCTACAGGCCCAGGTGTTTATAGAATGTTTGCGAGTCATTCAAATCAGGCTGAGCAGGCTGATAAGACTGACCAGGCTGGCGAAACCAACCAAAAAGAAAAACCAGATCAAATTATCTATATCGGCAAAGCCCGTAACCTACAAAATAGGCTACGTTCTTACTTTTCTGGCACACAAGTTATCAAAACTCGAAAATTAGTTGAACAAATTGCTTATATAGAAACAACCCTTACGCATACCGAAGCCGAAGCTTTAATTTTAGAACACAA
>CAYZLE010000300.1:0-1538 GCA_964479305.1 uncultured Gammaproteobacteria bacterium
CATTGATTGGTGGCGAAACCGCTGAAATGCCGGGCATGTACCAAAAAGGTGACTATGACCTAGCTGGCTTTACGGTTGGTGTTGTAGAGCGTGACCAAATTATTACTGGCGACAAAGTTGCTGCCGGCAATGTACTTATCGGCCTAGCGTCTTCTGGCCCTCACTCTAATGGTTACTCTTTAATTCGTCATATTATTAAAGAAAAAGGCCTATCACTAGAGCAAGCTTGTGGTGACACAACACTTGGCCAAGCCTTACTTGAACCAACACGTATTTACGTTAAGTCGCTGCTTGAAACTATTAAGCAACATAATATTCATGCTTTGGCACACATTACAGGTGGCGGTTTGCTAGAAAACCTACCGCGCGTACTGCCTGACTTTACTACCGCAAACATAAACTTATCTTCATGGGCTTTACCTCCAGTTTTCGAACTACTTCAAAACGAAGGTAATGTAGAACTACATGAAATGCACCGCACATTTAACTGTGGCGTAGGCATGGTATTAGTCGTTCCAGAAAACGAAGCAGACGCGGTACTTAAAACATTAGCGGCTCAAAACGAAACGGCCTTTGTTATTGGCAACATTGATAAAAGCAACGAAGAAACACCTAACGTTAATTTGATATGAACAACAAACAATCCGTTGTCGTATTAATTTCAGGCAGTGGTAGTAACCTTCAAGCCATTATTGACCGCAGCCTACTTGACGATAGTCAGTACGAAGTTAAGGCGGTTATATCAAACAAAGAAGGCGCGTACGGCCTAACACGCGCCGAAAATCACAACATTCCTCAGCACGTCATAAAACATAACGAGTTTGACTCTCGCGAAGATTTTGACCAAGCAATGATAGACATCATTGACGACTACAAACCCAAGTTAGTCGTACTTGCAGGCTTTATGCGT
This sequence comes from uncultured Gammaproteobacteria bacterium, assembly GCA_964479305.1. Classification (GTDB taxonomy): domain Bacteria; phylum Pseudomonadota; class Gammaproteobacteria; order HTCC5015; family HTCC5015; genus JAHDBX01. Next base: position 911 of record CAYZLE010000300.1, read on the forward strand.
ATTCTTTCTGCAGGCTTTGTTCAGCACTATGCAAATAAATTATTGAACATTCACCCATCTTTGTTGCCTAAATATCAAGGTTTACATACTCATCAGCGCGCAATAGACGCTGGCGATAAGATTCATGGTGTGAGTGTTCACTTTGTAACTGAAGAACTTGATGGCGGCCCCGTGATTATTCAGTCTCAAATAGAGATAGAAAAACACGACACAGCTGAAAGCCTGCAAGACAAAATTCATTTACGTGAACACATCATTTATCCACTATGCGTAAACTGGTTTTGCTCTGACAAAGTTCATAGCAAGAATGAAACGGTATACATAGACGGCGAAGCGATAAGCCAAGCATTAATATACGAAGACTTATCGAAAGGCTTGTCAAAAAATGGGCCGGCCGAATAAAATAACTGCCACAAATAACCCAAAAATAACAATCGGCAATAATTAAAGTAGATCACATGATTACATTTTTAAAACATGCCTTACTACTCTCTCTCACTCTATTAAGTTTTAGCAGCTTTGCTGAAACCAGTGTCCAAAGCGCGGCTGACGACTACTCTGCTAAAAACTACAAAGTTGAACTTTCAATTAAGCGCGAAGGCATTAACGCTGGCAGCCTATTCTTTAG
>CAYZLE010000301.1:0-1525 GCA_964479305.1 uncultured Gammaproteobacteria bacterium
GTTAATTGGCAGTTGCTTGTAGCTTTTTAATTCGCGGCGAGCATAGTCAGTAATGATTTCTTCGTGAGTAGGGCCATAGCAAAAGTCGCGATCGTGGCGATCTTTAAAGCGTAGAAGCTGTGGGCCAAATTGGTTTAAACGGCCAGTTTCTTCCCAAAGCTCAGCAGGTTGCACAGTAGGCATTAGTAATTCTAGCGCTCCCGCTTTATTCATTTCTTCGCGAACGATATTTTCAATTTTACGCAATATGCGTAAGCCAAGCGGCGACCATGTGTATAAGCCCGATGCCAAGCGGCGGATAAGGCCTGCTCTTAGCATTAGTTGATGACTAATGATTTCTGCTTCTGCTGGTGTTTCTTTGCTGGTGTTTAATGGGAATTGACTAACTTTCATTTAATATAAACTTCTTTGGTTTTGATTTAATTTGATTAAATAGCTTTGCTATTGACAGTGTTGAGCTATTTGCTGTTTAGCATTAGTTATTTCGTTAAGGCGTTTTGCATTGTCAACACTTAGGTCTTTTCCATTAGCGTCTTTTACTACATAGCCTTCGTCACCCACACTTTGTAAAAAGGCTAGTCTTTTACGAATTTTGCTGCAAAAAACAACCATTTCAGTTTTGTACTTTTCTAGAGCTAAGCGGTGTTTTTCAAATTCTTCATCTGGTGTAAGCTTTTTCTCTTCGCCGCTATCTGTTGCTTCACTAGCCGCTTGTTTTGCTTTAGATTCTGTATTCGTTGTTTCAATGCGCTTAATATTATCGCGCTTAACTTCGGCTGGTGGGTTTTCGCCATAAACAGTTTCACCCTGAGCGTTGGTCCATTTATAGATGCGCGCATGGCTAGTGCTTGATACTAAAGCTAATAATATAAGTAGAGCGAATATTTTCATATTGATGTCCTGCAAAGTTCAGGCTTAAATTATACCTGCTATAGATGAGCTATAACACTATATAAAGCCTGGTTTGTTACAAGCTAGTGAGCTTTATAGCGCTTTAATAGCCTCTAAAACTTCAGCTGCGTGCTCTTTTACTTTGACTTTACGCCATTCTTTAACGAGAACACCTTTGCCATCGATAATGAATGTACTGCGTTCAATGCCCATGTATTCTTTGCCGTATAGTTTTTTTAGCTTAATTACATCAAATAACTGGCAAAGTTCTTCGTTTTCGTCGCTTAGTAGTTCAAAAGTAAAATTGTACTTAGCTTTAAAGTTTTCATGTTTTTTAATGCTGTCTTTTGATACGCCAACAATTTCAGTGTTATGAGCTTTAAACTCTTCGTGCAAAGCAGTGAAGTCGTTGCTTTCAGTAGTGCAGCCAGGTGTATTGTCTTTTGGGTAAAAATATACCACTAGGTTTTTACCAGCAAAATCTTTTAAAGATAGTGATTGATCGCCAGTTGCAGCGGCTGTGAAGGCAGGTACTTTTTTGCCTAATGTTACTTTGCTAGTCATAATTTTCTCTTATAGTTTGAGTTTAAAATAATTTATTTATTTCACTATGATTAGCTAGAAAGGGCGGTAT
>CAYZLE010000302.1:0-1523 GCA_964479305.1 uncultured Gammaproteobacteria bacterium
GCCGCTGTTACATATTGTTTTTCAATCGTTAGCAAGTGCTCTTCTAGGTCAAATTCACCTGATTGAATTTGTTTTAATATTGCAGCTGGGTCAGTACCAAATGAAGCTGATTCAGCCGATAGCATTTCATCATCTTCAATTTCATTCGACAGTTGTTCTTTAGTTACACTTTGACCCGGGTATTTTGTGCCCAAACGAATAACTAGGTTGCGAAGTTCTCGGACGTTACCTGGAAAGTGGTAACGCGACCATAAACTCTCGGCCTCTGAGTCTAAAGTAAACGGTGGCACAGAACCTGTGTACACTTTTTGAAAATGCGAAAGTAATAAGATCGCATCATTGTCGCGTTCAGCCAGTGCAGGCATTTGAATAGTAAGAATACTTAAACGGTGATACAAGTCTTGTCTAAAGTTTCCGTTACGCACTTCAGCTTTAACATCTTTGTTTGTTGCAGCCACAACTCGCGCAGTAGATACACGCGTTTTAGTTTCACCTAGGCGATAAAACTCACCATTTTCAAGAACACGTAATAATTTAGCTTGAAGCTCTAAAGGCAGCTCACCAATCTCATCCATGAACAAAGTACCGCCAGCCGCTTCTTCAAAGAAACCACTGTGTTCTTTATTGGCGCCGGTGAAAGCACCTTTCGTATGACCAAATAATTGCGCCTCTAAAAGTTCTTTCGTAAACGCTGCGCAGTTAATAATAAAATAAGGCTTATTTTTTCTATCGCTACGTTCGTGAAGTAACTTAGCCACCAACTCTTTACCTGTACCCGAATCGCCTTCGATTAAAACAGGGAATGGCGCACTAGAGAACTGATCAATTTGTGAAATCAAACCCGTCATCGCTACACTTTCACCAATAAGCTTGGTTTCAGTTTCTTCTTCAACCGGTTTCTTTTCTGCTTCGATTAGAAGCACTTGGTGATTTAAGCGTGTTTTAAGTAACTCTGCATCACAAGGCTTAGGTACAAAATCGGTAGCACCAAGAGTGATAGCATGTTGAATATTTTCTTCTTGATCTTGGCCCGATAGAACCAAAACTTTCATTTTTGAATTATGTGACAGTAATTCTGGAATTAAAGCAAAGCCTTCATTAGGCGTATGAATTTCAGGCGGCAAACCTAAATCGACTAAGGCCAGCTCTGGCTTCAGTTTCATTACAGCTAATTTTCGCTGTGCATCTTCACGTGACTCAGCTATCGTAATCTCAAAGTCTTGCTCTAAAAGCAAGCCTAAGGTGTCGGCTATAATTTGGTCATCGTCAACCAATAACAATCTAGGGCGATTCTTTGAACTCATTTATGCATCCAATCAATAAATATAGTGTCGATATTTCACCAGATAATAACATTAAGTCACACTAATTTCAGGTTACATTTGCTTATTTTCATGTACTTAGGGTATTTTTATAATGTAAAGTATGTATTGTCTTTTATTTAAGCAATATAGCCTGCGCATAATGATAAATATCGTACTATTTGAACCCGAAATACCGCCCAACACCGGCAATATTATGCG
>CAYZLE010000303.1:0-1517 GCA_964479305.1 uncultured Gammaproteobacteria bacterium
CTTAATGCAGACGGTTTGTACTCAGTATCTGATCAGCCTTGGTTTATGCATAAAAGAACAGAGTATGAAAAGTGTATTGCTATTATCGGAGCAGGTCTTGCTGGAGCATTCACAGCGAATATCTTTGCCCAAAGGGGATATAAGGTAACAGTTATAGATTCTACGCCAGGCCCGGCTCAGAAAGCTTCTGGTAATAAGCAGGCGCTGATTTATTGTCGTTTTAGTGCATACCCATCTCCGCAGTATGACTTTTACCATCAAGCCTATTTGCGTAGTGTAAATATCTTACAAGACTTTCCTTATGTTTATCAAAAAGGTTTATTAGACTTGTCGTTTGACGCTAAAAGTCATGAGCGATTCGCTCACTTAGAAGGTTCTTCAGTTTGGGACTCTCAAGTCATGCAATTTGTTAATAGTGAACAGGCCAGTTTACTCACAGGCATAGATGTTCAGAAGGGTGGTGTGTTTATGCCCCAAGGCGGATATGTAAATCCTGTTGATTTATGTAAAAATTTACTTAAGCATAAAAATATTGAATTGAAGTTTAATTGTGAGGTGACTGGAATTGAAAAGCAAAACGATGAATGGCAATTGTTTGGTGAAAACAGTCAGCTACAACATAAGTCAAAAGTATTAATTATAGCGACTGCATATTCTAGTTTAGATTTTGATTGTTTAAAGCATATGCCTTTAAAGAATATTCGTGGACAAGTTTCCCACCTCGCTGCTAGCAAGGAAAGTAAAGCGCTAAAAATTCCGATTTGCTATGAAGGCTATATAGCACCCGCTGAAAATGAGATACATAGCGTGGGCGCAAGTTTTAACCTACATGAAAACACCGAGGAAACCCGTATAGAAGACTATGCTGACAACTTATCGAAATTAAACAACCACTTATCGATTAGCCTAGGCAAAAATGATAATGATGTACTTAACTATATGCATGATAGGGTAGGGTTTAGGTGTCATGCGCCAGATTACCTACCTGTTGTAGGGCCAGTTGCTGACATACATTTTTACCAAGATAGTTATAATGATTTAGGTAAGGGTATGTTGAAAAAACATTACCCAGCTAACATGCTTAAAGAAGGTTTATTTGTAAACCTTGCGCATGGTTCGCGTGGTGTTGTTAGTGCGCCTTTATGTGCTGAAATTTTATTTTCATACATAAATGAAAAAACAGTTTTCCCAGTTAGTGAAGCCATACGGATGGCGTTACACCCAGCACGATTTGTTATAAAAGCGCTGAAACAAAGGAAAGAAATTAATTAAGTTTATCTACAAGGAAGTAGGTTGTTATGGATAAGATATATTTAACACAAGAAGTTTTAACAAGTCTGAGTAAACTGTCTCGGTATTTAATACGCAATCATGGCATTGTGACTAAAATGACAGATGAAAAGTTACTGATTAAAGTTTTTCATTCGTGCCGTTATATTAAAGACGATAAGTTGTCGATCATGTTCCAAGAAATTAAGCACCAAATGTCACTGCCTATAGACGGTGACCTTACATTG